>NZ_JBSXNR010000027.1:0-71100 GCF_056857735.1 Flagellimonas sp. L-11 | reverse complement strand
TTCTTCGTAATTTGTGCATAATTGAAGATTAAAAAAACCCCGTTTTTCGAGCTGAAGACTCATTTTCGGGGTTTTGTCATACCTAAATATACGAATTAATTATCTGATAATCAAATAATTACACTACTTCTGAACGTGCCTATTTTAAATTGGTGTAAAGAAGAAGGGATGCCTATATATTGGATGGTCGACACCCCTTGAACCCAATGCTTCCCAAGCTGGACCTTGATTCAATTTAATTTCTAGAGCTGTATTTTAAAACCGCCATTGATGACAAAGCCATCAACCGGGGCATAAATATCCAAAAACTCTGGGTCGCTTAGGTTCCCCGTGTAAATTGCACCGAAATTGGTTTGTCTGGTATCCAAAAAGTTTTCAAAATTCAGAAAAATCGAAAATTTATCACCGAGTTTCTTTTCACTCATCAATCCGAGAATCCAATAGGATTGGCCCGTTTCACCATTGCCCAGTTTTTGTGGACTGTAATAATAGGCTTCGAGCCCTACCCAAAGATTTTCTTCTTTTTCGTACATCAGTACATTATTTAAGCGGTGTTTGGCCACCAATGGAAAATCTGATTCCACCCCATTTTCATGCTGTTTAACATTGGCATGGGTGTAACCGGTGAACAACTTGAAATCACCATACTTAACTTTTAGGTTGACCTCGACACCACGAGTGTCGACATATCCGTCCGGTTGTTGAAAGCTATAGAACCCATTTTCATTTGGGACAAGCGTTATGGGGTCGTTGATTTTGGTATAAAAAACAAGTGTATTGATGGACATTGTCATTCCTGGCATTGGAACCCACTTATAGTTTACATCAAAATTACCCCCCAGGGAACGTTCAAGGTCGGCATCATTTGTATTGATGGGCAGTACATTCCTGAATTGCAGGCGTTCCGCATCTTCTGTGAACACGGTAGGAGTTTTGTAACCCATTCCACCGCCCAATCTAAAAGTCAATGCGCTATGGGGCTCGTACAGTATTGATAGTCGCGGAAGGGCCATGGCTCCATAATCGGAATGGAAATCGGCACGAAAACCGGTTTCCACGGAAAAAGTCTTATCGATGGGCCATACATTTTGTGCAAACAGCCCAAAAATTTGATAGGATTGGTCCAGAGCGTTGGTATCACCATCCCTTGTATCATTAAAGTATTCTGTCCAGAGATTGGCTCCCAAGATCCATTCGAGGTCATTTTCTGAATTTACAGAAAAGTTCAGTTCGCTAAAGGAAGAGCGTTGGTAACCCGTAAATGTGAAATCGGGGATTGCTATACTTCGATCGTAAAAACTGAAACTGTTCTTGACTTCCAATCGTTTTTGATCATTAAAGGCATGCTTAAATCCCAATTGGGTGGAGATCCGCTCTGTTTCATTGGATTCAAAATAGGGATTGGATACGGGCTTGCCTTTTACATAATCCATGTTTCCCCCAAGACGGTCTTCCCAAATGGCATTAAATCCCAGTAGGACTTCGGTTTGTTCGCCCAAATACCAGTACAATTTGGGATTAAGGGTAAAGCGGTCAAACTCTGGGATGGCTGTTAATCCAATATCAGCGGGATCGTAGGGGGTGCCCAAGTTATAAGAAGCGAATACCGTTGTTCCTATTTTGTTGAATTTTTGGGAGTAAAAACCACTAAGGTCCAACCCAAGGGCAGAGGTTCCGTTTGCCATAAAGCTGAGTTCGGGTTCATCCTCCGGCGTTTTGGAGATTAAGTTTACCAGTCCTGCAATGGCCCCTCCACCGTATAGGGTAGAGCTGGAGCCTTTGATTACCTCTACCTGTTTTAGGTCCAAAGGTGCGATTTGCATTAAACTGAGCCCGCTGGCAAATCCCGAATACAACGGGAATCCGTCTCGAAGGAGTTGGGTGTACTTACCATCCAGCCCTTGAATACGGATACTTGAATTGTAGCTTGTGGCAGAGGTTTGCTGTGTTCGGATACCTGTACTCTCGTTGAGCAACATTCGAATATCCCCAGGTTTCATATTGCCCTTTTCTGAAAGCTCCTCACCGGCAATGACCTCGACCCTGGTGGGAATGTCCTCTATGGTTCTGGTGCTTCTTGTTGACACTAGTGTAACCTCTTCGATCTCCTCTGTTTGGGGCACAAGGAAAAAGTCCTGTCCTTGAACCGTCCCATCCAAAGGAAAGGAAAGGCTGCGTTCCAAGGTTGCATAACCAATATAGCTCAACCGTAGTTTGTATATGCCATTGGGGATATTTTCCATATAAATTTTACCTGCTTGGTCGGAGATGGTTCCTTGATTAAGGGAGGGCAAAACCGCAGTGACCCCAATTAGCGGTTCATTGCTGAGGGAATCCTTTACTGTAATGTCAAGTGTGTTTTGTGCGTATATGGATACCATCCCGACAAGGGACAATATCATAAATAATTTTATTTTCATTGATATGGATTTTGAAGAATGCTGAATTACGGTCAAAAAAGAATTGACCAAGATTTTATCTTAAGGTAAGTTACACTTCAAGAGGACGCGGGGGTTTCAGGGAAAAGAAATATACTTCTTTGGGAAGCAGTTCAATGTAGTAGGGGATTGGATGGTTTTCCTTTGGAAGTTCCAAGGTTGCGAAATCCAATGTTTCAAAATTCATTGTAAACCCAGGACAGCGTCCACAGGCATAAAATGGGGAACAAGGAGTGTTGTTTTCTTCGGACTGTTCTTCAGAATCGTCACCGTCACAGTGATTCACGGTCGTAGTGCTTGAACATGCAACCGTTTCCTGACAACACGGAAACGAAGACAGGAAAATGGTAAGCAAAGACAAAACAATCACCAGGAATTTCATGCTTCAAAGATAATGAATTCCAAAGGTTGGATATGGAAATGTTCAAGGTATTGATAGCTATTTATAAGCACGGATTTTATATACTTCAACATTTATTGGTGCGCCCTCTTTCTCAATTTGCTCAGGAATTCTTGGGATATCCCAAGATAGGAGGCAATATGATATTGCGGAACACGCTGTACAACGGTAGGGTATTGCTCAAGGAATGTCAGGTATCGGTCCATCGCATTTCTAGACATATTTTGGAGCAATCTTTTTTTAAGGACGTGTACATGGCGTTGCATCATAATTCGGAACATTCGTTCTAAGGACGGAACTGCTTTAAGAAGTTCTTTTTTTGATTCCAGGGAAAGGAACAATATCTCTGTTTCTTCCAAGGTTTCTATACTTACCTGGCTGGGAACCTTGTTCTCAAAACTATTGATTTCGCTGATCCACCAATCTTCAACCGCAAATTCAACCGTATGTTCGTTTCCCTTATGATCGGTAAAAAATTCTCGGGCGCAACCTCGTTTAATATATGCCTCAAAACTACAGATGTCTCCCGAGCGTAAAATAAGTGTGTGCTTCGGGATTTTCTGATACTCAAAAAACTGAAGCGCCATATCGGATTCCTTATCCGATAATTCGATAAAACGTTCCAAATATTTTTTTAGCTCATTTTTCATAAAACATTAATTGAAAAAACCGAAAGTAATTTCTTGTCCTAGTTCAATAAAAAGGGGTAAAAAACCCAATAAATTTGTTTCTGGCAATGTATCAAAGAATTTTGAAAGAAACATCCTTTCAATAATTAATGCCATGTTTTATGATAAATGAAGTACCTGGTATTTTACTGTACCATAAAATTGTTTATGGACTATTATGCATTGGTATAAACTTTTAATTTAACTGTTATGGATTACCGACCAAACAAGAATAGATATAATGAAATGACCTATAATCGCTGTGGCGATAGCGGTTTGTTGCTACCTGCTTTTTCCCTGGGTCTCTGGCATAACTTTGGCCAAACGGATAGTTTTGACAATGCCCGGAGGATAGTGCAAAAGGCATTTGATGCAGGTATCACCCATTTTGACCTTGCAAACAATTATGGTCCCCCACCTGGTTCGGCCGAAACTACTTTTGGTAACATCCTAAAATCGGATTTGGCCCAATACAGGGATGAAATAATTGTGAGCACCAAAGCAGGGTGGAAGATGTGGGAGGGTCCTTATGGTGATTTTGGCTCCAAAAAATACCTGGTCTCCAGTTTGGACCAGAGTTTACAACGTATGGGGTTGGATTATGTAGATATTTACTATCATCACCGTCCGGACCCAAACACGCCTTTGGAGGAAACCATGGGAGCTCTGGATTTAATCGTCAGGCAAGGAAAGGCACTTTATGTTGGAATATCCAGTTACAATGCAGTTGAAACAAAGGCTGCCCTAAAAATATTAAAGGAAATGGGAACCCCATGTTTAATACACCAACCTAGATATTCCATGTTCGATAGATGGATAGAAGAAGATGGTTTGTTGGATCTGTTGGGGAATGAAGGTGTGGGAAGTATTGTGTTTTCACCCTTGGAGCAAGGGTTGTTGACCAACAAATATCTTCACGGAATTCCAGAATCATCCAGAGCTGCTTCTGGGCGTGGGAACGGTGCTTTGGAGGCTGGCCAAATCACCCCAGAAAAGCTGGAGATCGTAGCAAGATTGAACAACGTGGCAAAAGAAAGGGGGCAAAGCTTGGCCCAGATGGCACTTTCATGGGTAAAGCGGGACCCAAGGGTTACGTCCGTTTTATTAGGGGTAAGTAGACCCGAACAGTTGGAAGATTCGTTGCGGGCCTTGCAAAATCCCGATTTTGACCAAGAGGAATTGAACACAATCGAGAACATCCTTTCAGGTAAAGGATAATGTGCAGCACACCTTGCTACATTAATTTAAAAGGATATACCGGTGATAATTTACCCGGCAAGTAATAAATCAACAAGAAAGATGAAAGAATTTTTTTCCATACTGTTTATTTTGATGCTGAACTTCAATAGTACGGCACAAGGGCAAGTCTACGAACTGAGGACCTATGAGTTGGAATTCGGTAGGCCGGAGCACATACTCCACGATTATTTCAAGGATGCATTCATACCGGCCATGAACCGCCAGGGCATCAATAATATTGGTGTGTTCGAAGAAGCGGGAGAGCGTTTACCAAAAAAAATATATGTGCTCATCCCTTATGATGACATCACTACCTTTCAAAAAAGCAAGGAGTTATTGAACAAGGACAAAAAGTATCTGGAAGATGCGGGTACTTACCTTAAAGTAGCTGAAAACTTAATCCCGTACAGTAGGATTTCCACCGATCTTATTCAATCCACAACAGGTTTTCCAAGCCTTCAGAAACCGGCCGAGAATGCAGACTTTTTTGAACTTAGAATTTACGAAAGTTACAATGAGGACGCCCTTCGAAGAAAGGTCAAAATGTTCAACGACAGTGAATTTGGCATTTTTGAAGATGTTGGCCTACCCACCGTATTTTTTGGATCTAACATTGCCGGGAACCATATGCCATGTTTAACCTATATGTTGGCCTTCAAAGATAAGCAGGCCCATTCGGAAGCATGGAGCAAATTCGGCCCTCATCCGGAATGGAGGCGAATCTCTGATTTGGAAGAATATGCACATGCCATGAACAGTATTATACGGGTGTTCTTAAGGCCGGTTTCGTACTCCCAATTATAAATTCAAGAGTAACCTTAAACCCTTATATGTTCCATTCAGAATTTATTTTTCAAGGTTAATTGGACATATAAGGGTTTAAGGTTTGGCCCCAATTTTTTGGGAAGCTGTATGTACAAAGTAACCGAAGGGACCGCCGAAGGCTATAGTTGCATTGTTGCCTTGCCGATTCAGCTGTGTTTCTGGATATACTCAATCTTCAACTGGAACATTTCGGCCATTTTCCCGGCCCTAAACTTGGCTGCCACAGCTTTTTCCCCATGAAAGTTTTCATCAACGGTCTCAAAAAACAATTGTTTCCACCGGTTAAAATGCGCTTTGTCCACACGAAGCTTGGCATGGGGAGCGAAAGGGCTGCCCTGGTAGGTATGCTCCTGTAATAATACTGTTTGCCAAAAGCGATACATTTTCTCTAAATGGACAGGCCAATTGTCCTTAATGATAGCATTGAATATATCTGCCAATAAGGGGTCTTTTCGGACTTTACCATAAAAGAGGTCCACCAATTGCTTTATCTCCTCCACGCTTTGAATTTCCTTTTTTTGCACCATTTTATAGATTCACCAATATTATATGATATGGGCAATAATAACCAAAATACTAAAGGCAACACTTAAAATCAACAGGTTGAACGTGATCCGGGGTCTTAGTTGGGCCAATACGGCCCCATTGAATGCCATACAGAAAATGGTAACGAAAAAGAGCAGTACCATTTTTAAGACCATGTCCATTCCCCCCATCAAAAGTGCCATGGCCGCAGCCGAACCAAGGCAGCTCTGTGCTATAATGGCGATGGTGGAATAACCCAATTGTCTTTTTTTGAACTCATTGAACATGAGCCAGTAAATGTTTTTCGATCCATTTGTGTTAGGTGCGGTTTTAGAATGGGCCATGTGTATTGTTGTAGAATTTTCCATTGTTTTTTTTGATGTTTTCGAGATGCTTTATAAGAGGGCACCGTACATTAAATGCATGTGCCCCCATATTCAAATCAGTTCAGTACGTTGTTTTCCAAAATCTCAGCCTTGGGAAAGAGGATGTTGTTCTCCAAATGGATGTGGCGGTGAAGGTCCTCCTCAAATTCCTGTAAAAGCGAGAAAGCTACCCGATAGGTATTGCATGCATCTGCCGGAGGGGTATAATCATGGCTCAATTCAGCAATCTTTCGGAAGCGCTCCCCTTCATTATCATGCTCTTCCATCATCATTTTGATGGGGTTTTTAACGGTTCCAAAATGCGGCTGTTCATTTGTAGGACCACTTACCATTTTACGAATCCAAGGAAAAAGTACCAGTTCCTCTTTTTTCATGTGCATGGCCAGTTCACCCGCGGATGTATTGAAATGTTCAAAAATATCGTGCAGTTCGGGATGTCTTTCCCCGTGCACTTTACAAAGTTTGGTCAGGTATTGCTTCAAGATCGGGATTTGTTGCTCCACATAACGATGGTGCTTCTTTTCAATATAGTCGGCCAAAAGATCCAAAGGCCAGATTTTAAAATCGGTCTGCTCGCTCTGGTCTTGATGTTGTACCGCATCAAGTTCTTGGACCAGGCTGTCCAAATCGAGCCCCTTTTTCTCCGCAACTTCTTGTAGTGTACGGTTGCCCTTACAGCAAAAATCTATTTTGTGGTTTTTAAATACCTGGGCGGTCCGGTAATCCTCTGCTACCATTTGCCCTATCGTTTTATCCAAGGTATCGTTCATGATAATTGATTTTATTGGTTCATATATTAATCGGACAAAATTGTCCTTTATTTGTTCAAATTTTTTATCGTTTCAAATAGGTCAACCCAACCTCCAATCCCGTGGCCAGTTCAAATAAGCTGGTACTTTTCAGCATTTTGCTCAAATCGGTACGGATATCAACGAACTTGTCGTGCAGGGGGCAGGGTTTTTGGGCATTACATTCTTTGAGTCCCAGACCACAGCCCACA
Organism: Flagellimonas sp. L-11; assembly: GCF_056857735.1. Lineage (NCBI taxonomy): Bacteria > Pseudomonadati > Bacteroidota > Flavobacteriia > Flavobacteriales > Flavobacteriaceae > Flagellimonas > Flagellimonas sp. L-11. The sequence goes on along the minus strand of NZ_JBSXNR010000027.1, from coordinate 63,619 downwards.
TATATCTTGTCACCATCAATGGCTTTGACTATCATGTTCAATTTTACCGCATCCATATCTTCCCGGGCAATTTGAAAACCACCAGTGGGCCCTTTAACCGAGTGGATGATGTTATTCCTTGAGAGTTGTTGCAAAATTTTGGCCGTGAAAGCTATGGGCGAATCTATTTCCTCGGCAATTTCATTAACACTGACACGTCTTCCATCCAAGGATTGCAGCGCAATATAAACCGCTGCCCGAATACCATATTCACAGGCTTTTGAAAACATCATAGGGAACTTTATAGGTACAAAGATACCATTAAAATTTAAATCGGACAAAATTGTCCTTTATTATTTTTGATAAGACTTTTTTGAAAGAAATCAAATATACGGCATTGTAAGGGAGGTCATATGGATTCATGCTAAAAACTTAATCAGGGGCTCGGTTTTCGATGAGCATCATTGCAATCCCCAAAGGAATTAAAAGAGTGAGCAGCGCCAAGATTTCCAAATGTCCATTGAAGGTGTTCCACTGCAGCCACGCAGCCATACCCCTATAAAAAATGAGCGCTTCGGTGAGAAGGAGCCCCAAAAAATACCATACATAAGATTTCTTCGATATTCGAAACAGGCTAAAATAATCCATGAATAGGAACAGGCCAATACTGATAATGCCCAAAAAGGTCAAATGCAGATACCCAATGGTCAGATCAAGAAAGTTGGCCGCAATATTGGCAAAATAGGGGAGAGCGGTCAAAAGTTGCAATACTATTTTGATCATTAATAAAAACAGAACTGACTTAAGCATTAAAAATTGCACATTCGAAAAAGATAAGTTATCAATCCTATTCTTAAATATGCTCCATAACAAGGAAAAGGCATAAAGCTGTGCCAAAGCTCCAAGACCTGCGAACAGATAGAACCAGAACGAAGGTTTTGTCCAAAGCGTGGAGAGGAAAAAGGTGAGCACAACCCCCAGATTTAGACTTATAAAAAAGCGAGCGAAGGTTTTTGCGGGAATTTCAAGACCGCGCTGTTCCCAAACATAGATGAAAAACCCTACCAAGGCCAATATCATCCAGCCATTGTATTGAAAATGGAGGTAAAAATATATCGCCAACCGGTACCAAATGGATTGAGCTCCCAAACTGTTCATGATCGCTCCCAAAGCCCACGGTCCCAAACTGGAGATTACCATATAGATCAGGGCCGCTTTTGCACATTGCAATCCTTTGCTGTGCCTGTATTTTGGGTTGATGTTTTTCCGGAAATGGTAAAAGTAGACATACGACACGATCAGGAACAGCGTAGAAAAAATAATGGAAAACAGCGCATATCCTTGAAAAGGGAAGGTCACTAACATACCCACCAGGGTGGCTTGCGTACACCAAAATATACGTTTGTACCTTCTGCTGGACGCATCCTTATCCACAAAACAATAATGTAGTAAGGTGGTCAAAACTACATATACCCAACCCAAGAGGGCTATATGGGAATGGGCATGGACAACAAACCTGTAGTTGAAATCAAAAGCGAAAATAGGGTAGGAGCGCAACAGCAACCCCAATAGGGCCGCCACAAGAAAGTAAATCACGGCTATTAGGATATGCAATTGATACGACTTATGCTTCACCGTGAGTTGTTTATTGTTTTCAATCAACCTTAAAAATCCTTTTTTCCAGCTTTATAGCGTAACCCCAAGATAGGCAGAATGGTCCATAATAAAAGAATTGCTATGGAAATCAGAAAACCTAGGTCGGTCCCAAAAAACTTTTTGAAAATGGCACCGGTATACCCCAAAAGGGCAGAGATATCCAATTTAAGGAGAATCAATATGCGGGAAAGATCTATTGGATTTAGCGCAGTGGCCACCAAGGAAAAGGTATCCAACGGATATTCCTCAAAAACAATCAGTGACATCAGGAACAATCCATCATAGACCACTGCCAAGAAAAGCCAAAGCAATACGGCATATCCAAATCCTTTTATCTTGTTTTCGTTGGATATGGCAATCACAAAAGAAAGTCCCACAAAAATAAAGGTGAGAAATGCACCGGTGACCAGTAAAAGGGAAAAATCAAAAATAGCATTGCTTCGCAAAAGTCCATACAGTACAAATGGAATCCCCAGCCCCAACACCAGGCTTAGCGTCAACGAACCTGCCACACCAAAATATTGTCCCATAAAAATAGAACTACGTTTTATGGGCTGCGCCAATAGGAGCTCGGTAAATTCCCGGGAATTGTAATAGTACATCACCCCGAAAATCGTACCTATCAAAGGAATCAGCACAATGATTACGTTCATTAGGGTGATCACGGCCTTGGAAACATCGTTGTTCAAGAACAGCAGCACAAATCCAAGGGCAAGATAAAACAGAAAATACACGTAGCTCCAACGGCTTCGTATCAAATCGTAAAAACTGTATTTCAATATTTTAAGCATGGCTACCCGTTGTTATGGCCGCAATGGCGTGTTCAAAATTGGTTTGTTCGGTCTGTTGCAAAAGTTTTTCGATGCTCCCCTTGAAATAAATCTCGCCTTCCAAAAGGTATAGGATTTCATCGGCCATTTCTTCCACAAATTGCATGATGTGTGAAGTGATCAAAATGGTCTTGCCTTGGGCCCTTTCTTTTTGGATCAATTCTTTTAAACGAATCAATGCTTTGGGGTCCAGGCCCGTTGTGGGCTCATCCAAAATGATCAAGGGACTGTCGAACATAAAGGTCAATACAATGTTCACTTTTTGCTTGGTACCGCCCGATAGGGTGGATAGTTTTTTGTTCAGAAAGGATTCCAATCCAAAAAGTTCGATAAGGTCTGCTTCAGTACTTGGACTGTTTCTTAGGTCCTTGATCATATGGATCAATTCCTTGACCTTGATATTCGGGGGGAAATTGGCAATCTGGGGTAGGTAGTCGATTTTTTTGCGGTACTGCCACCCTTTTTTAATGGATTGTTCCAACACGGATATTTCTCCTTTATCGGGAATTACCATACCCAGAATACTCTTAATCAAGGTGGTTTTTCCCGAACCGTTCGGACCAAGGATGGCATAAATGCGGCCCTGGTCAATGGACAGGTCTATTCCTTTCAATACTTGGTTTTTACCAAATCGCTTATGAAGGTCGTTAATTGCAATGGTCATGGTCGTATTTTCATTAAGGGATGGGCATCTTTTAAATTATCGGGCGTAAAAACAGGGGATACCCGTTCGGAAAAATCAATAATATCCATAAACAGGCTCCGCAAAAGCACAATGGTCTCGGGAGTTCGGTTCACTACATAGGAAAACAACTTGACCGGGCGGTAAGGGACATCCCCAACACCGTCTTTGTCCAGGTCATAACCCGTGTAGCTGCTCCAAAAGTTACCCTCGAACACATTATCGTTTAGTTTGCTGTTGTAGGAGATATCAAAAGAGTTGTACAAAAAATTATTGCCCTTAAAACTATTGGTATAGCATGCCCCGACCACTCGTATGGCCCACCCATTGCCTATAAAGTCGTTATTGAGGTACTTGATTCGGTTAGATCCCTCGATATTGATGCCGATGGTGTTCTCCTCAAAAATGTTCCCAACAATCTCTGCGTCAGTGATTTCTTTCAATAGCATGCCATAGGCCGCTGTGCCCCAGTTCTTGCGAAAAGTGTTGTTTTTCATGGTGATGAACTTGGAGAACATCACAGCAACACCGGCACCGTTCTTTTCGAAGGTGTTGCGGATATACACATCATGGTTGGAAAACATAAAATGGAGTCCGTAGCGCAGATTGTCCATGCTCACATTATCGGAGATGGTGATTCGGTCGGAAAACTCCAGATAGATACCATCCCGAGTACCTTGGACATGATTTTTGGCCACTTCTACGTCCGAGGAATACCAAAGTTGAATGCCATTGCCCGAGTTATATTCGTCTACAGCTTCGCCAATAATCCTATTGTGGTAGACCTTGCCGTGTGATGATTTTTCCAAATAGATGCCAAAAAACAATTGCTCCAATACCATATTCTGAATGAGGAAATTTTTACTTTGCACCACCCGTATGGCCGCGTTGTCCTTGGTGTAGCTCACCCCTACATTGATGACGAACAGCCCATCCAGTGTAACATCATCCGATGTGATCCTGAAGATTTCCCCCCTTTTTCCGCCATCAACAATGGGGTAACCAATCCCTTTGATGACCAAGGGCTTGTCCACCAAGATCTCAAATTCCTTGTAGGTACCTTTTTCAATCAATAGGGTATCGTGGGGAGAAGCACGTAAAATCGTTTCCTTTATGGAACTGTTCTCGCAGGTGCTACAAACGGTCCAGGTATTTGCCAAGCCTAATTGAAAGCCCATCAAAAAAACAAGCCCTAGAATACGTTTTATATGTTGTACATCTAATTTCATACTATAACCTTCGTGCGCTAAATTCTGCCCAAATAAACAAGATTTAAAAAATGGCGACTCTGTTGATGCTCCATGCCCAGGGCTCGGTTTTCTTTTATCCGGTTTATGTAAAATCCTTTACTGACTTTCCTGTTATCTTGGTCACTGCAATACGATAGACCACTGGCATTTCCGTTTCTTGCAATTTTCCGGAAAAGTGACTTAAAAAATGGGGACGCTCAGCATTTTTATGGTCTATGGTTCGCTGTACGCCTTCCGCAAAGCGTTTTAAACTTAATTTGGCGCAATCTCCGGTAAGCTCTTGAAAAATACCATGTACTTGTACCGATTGCCAATTGCGAAACGACTCGATGCTATCCACTTGAAAAGAAACCGTATTGCATTTTCTAAGGGCGTTTATCCGATGCCCATTGGATGCAAAGCACAAAATACTCTTTTCATCTTTGTCAAAAAAATAGGTCGACGGTACTACATGGGGTTCATTATTGGCAATGTAGGCCAGGTGTCCCACATAATTGTCTGTTAAAAGTCCGGTGCATTTTACCAGTTCCAAATCTGCGATTGTACTCATATTCAAAGTTTAAATCGATTTTTAATTTCAGTCCATGTATAAAGTTCCCCACCTTGGTTGGTCCTAGTTTCCTTGGCAGTTTCTTCATTGGTAAAGGCACTTAGGTATTCACCCATTGGACTGGGAATGTTCTCACTGATCAGATAAGTAGCCTCTTTGGCATCCACCAGTTCACCGGGTTGGTCAAAATCATTGACCAAGAAGAGGGCCATGGCGGATTCATCTTCCTCCCTTAATTGGTTTATCATACATTCAATGGCATCAAAATTAAAGACCTTGCCTTTTTTGGTCACCAATTGTGCGGCATGTTGTTTGTCCACAATGGTCATGCTGCAATAATGACAGCCCACATGGCCATAATCAATGGGTTTTGGTGCCACGGTACATCCTATACTGCCGATAAGCACGATAAAAAATAATGTTATGTGTTTTTTCATGATTTACTTTTTACCGCTTCTTTGATTTTTCCACCCAAGGAATGCAGCAAGAAGCGTAAGCATCATTCCAGCGAACATTAACCAAGCTCCGGAAGCTGGTAGGGATGTTACATCAAAATTGAGCATTTTTACATGTCCCAACAATGGAGGCTTGTAGGTCATTGGGCTTCCGTCGGTGTTTGTCAATTTCATAATGGCATTGGGATCTAGGTCGGTACCATAGTCTATCAACCATTCATTAAAATCGTACATCCCCAATACACCGAGAACGGACATGGTCAAAAACCATCCCAAGAACCATTTGTAGCTCAGTTTGTTCAAATAGCCCAAAATACCGATCAAAACCCCAAGGGCAGCCATAATCCCTATAACGATTGGAAAAGTACCAAATTCCCACATTTCGTTTGCCTTGGGCAGGGTTTGCATGCCAATATAATGGTTAAGGCCATCAATGTTCTGAATATCGAACTCGTTTACCCCCTTGAGTCCACTAATGTAAATGTTCATTCCCAATGGATCTGGGTATTGAGGGGCACCCAGCATGATGTTCCAAAGCGGAAAGATGTAGAGACCCAATAAAAGCAGCGGGCCAACAATCATTATAATACTAGCCTTTTTCATTTTTTATGATTTAAAAGTTACAAACTGCGTGTGGCTTTTGGAGGGTAGACGGTATTCCAATTTGTAAGAAAAGCGGGCAGGTCGTGGAGACAGCCCGCTTTTTTCCATGGTGACTCAATCCGAATTATTCACCAAGTGACCATTTAAGCTCCACATTGGAGTTAGCGGGGGAAACCCTGACGTATCCTTGCATTTCTTGGTGCAGTGCAGAACAGAAATCCGTACAATAGAATGGCCATACCCCAACTTTTTTAGGTTCCCAAACCGAAGTTTTGGTCTGTCCCGGCATGATAAGGAGCTCCGAGGTGTTCTGTCCTATCATGGCAAAACCGTGCGGAACATCAAAATCCTGTTCGTGGTTGGTAATATGGAAATATACCTTGTCACCGACCTTGATACCTTCAATGTTGTCGGGGGTAAAGTGACTTCTAATGGTGGACATATATACATGTACCTCGTTTCCTTCGCGCACCACTTTGGAGTCGGTGGGGGATAATACGGCATAGGGGTGTTCGTTCTCGTCCAATCTATATATTTTCTTTGATTTTGGTGCCAAAATCTCAGCTGGGATCCCTGCGGCATAATGGGGCTCACCATGGGTAGGGAAGTCATAGATCAACTCCATTTTCTCTCCGGAGATGTCGTAAATCTGGGCTGAATGTTCCATTTCGGGCCCTGTGGGCAAGTACCTGTCCTTGGTAATCTTGTTCATGGCCACAACATATTTGCCGAAAGGTTTTCTGGAGTTCCCCCCGGGGATCATCAAGTGACCTACGGAATAGTAGGTTGGTTTTCTGTCAATGACCTCCCAGGTCCCCAACTTCCATTTCACCACTTCGGAGGAGATAAAGAAAGTGGTGTAGGCATTTCCCTCTCCATCAAACTCGGTATGTAAGGGCCCCAAACCGCCGCTTTTTACCTGTCCTGCCAATACATCCTCGAACTTAAGGATAGGGATGCCGTAGGCTTCCCCATCAAATTTTTCGCCTTCAATGGCGGCAATCATTTTATCAAAGGAGTGTACGGTCAAGTCTGCCGACAATTTACCGTTACCAATAATGTACTGTCCGGAGGGATCTACATCGCAACCGTGGGGAGATTTTGGGGTGGGCAAAAAGTAAACAGCTCCGGGAACTTTCAATGGATCTACCGTCAACACCTCTTTTTTCATGGTTGTGGTAGCTGTATGGGTACTTTCATCGTATAGATTATGAGCATAGTCGGCAGGCATTTTTGTACCTCCGCCATTGTTCACATATTCCTCGATTTTCTTCCAGTTGACCGCTGCAATAAAGTCCTTGTCGTTTTGTGAGGCATTTACTTCTTGCAAGGTGTGTGCCTCTTCGGTGTTATAGGTGGTGAAAAAGAACCAACCATGGGATTTCCCCCGTCCCGGGTGGGAAAGATCATAATTGAAACCGGGCATCAACAATTGGAATTTTAAATCCATGTGGCCATGCTCTGGGTCAACACTGATAAAGGACAAAGACCCCTTAAAGTTGCTTTTGTATTCATTGATGGGTATGTCCCTTTGTGGAATGGGAACAGAGAAACGGGTTCCCGCCACTACATACTCTGTGTTTTCAGTGATAAATGAGGAACTGTGGTTACCGGCACTATTGGGTACCTCAATAATTTCCTCGGTCTCAAAAGTGCTCAGGCTGATACGTGCAATTCTGGGCGTATTGTTCCCATTGATAAAAATCCAGCGTCCATCCAATTCACCATTGGTCTGTGATATGTCCGGGTGGTGGGCATCGTCCCAAGGTACAAAACCATGTGAAGTGTTGAGCATGGGCTTGGTTTCCTCTGAATATCCATAACCATTTGTCGGGAATTGGGAGAATACCGGAATTTCCTTGAACATTCTTCCAGAGGGCAACCCGTAAACGGTAAGGTTTCCGCTATAACCGCCCGACATAAAGGCGTAAAATTCATCTTGCTCGCCCGGAGCTACGTATACTTTTTCGGCGGCACTCGAAGAAAGTGCACCGTTCGAACTTTGGTTTTGTTGGCCGCATGAAACCAGTAATAAGGTCGCTCCCAGGGCCGTGATTAAATGACTATAGATTTTCATTGTATTAGTTTTTGTGTTATACTTTTTATTGGGTAGGAGGTAGGATTACCTTGTCCACTACATGGACGATTCCGTTTCCTGCTGTTATACTTGCAATTATTTTGGCACCGCCCACATAAACCTCGTTATCCTTTACCTCAACGGTTACATTTTGATTATTGGCCTGGCCCAATTTTTTGAAATTCATCAAAAAGTCCTTTGAGTAGTTGCCGGGGGTTACGTGGTATTTAAGGATATTGGCCAGGGCATCTTTATTTTCCGGTTTCAATAAATCTTCCACGGTACCTTCGGGCAATGCATCAAAAGCGGCATTGGTAGGCGCGAAGACCATCAGCGGACCGGCATTGACCAGTACGTTTTCCAAATCTGCTGCTTGAACAGCGGCCACCAAGGTACTGTGGTCTGCCGATCCAATGGCAATTTGTAGCACATTGGGCGTGGATTCGTCATCAGCTATAAAGGCTTGCCCTTTGTTGTTTTCCGAATTAATAATGGCCTCGTTTTGACTGGGGTCCGTTGTTTTGTTTTGAGACTTGTTTTTACAACTACCGAGAAGAGTGAACAGTAAGAACAATCCCATCATACTGAGTTTAATGGACGATTTCATAACGTTTATTCTAAGGTTCTGAAATATTCAAGAACTGCCCTGGCCTGTTCCTCGGTCAATCCTTGGTTGGCCATGGGAGATCCGTTGAACTCTTGGAGAAGATCTTTTGCCAAGGGATCTTCTTTCACCATGTTCTCAGGGTTTAGAATCATGTTCATCACCCATTCCGGGGTTCTTCTTTCCAATATTCCATTGGGGGGAGGGCCAATGAACTTTTTACCGATCCTGTGGCAGGCCAGACACATTTGGTCATATACCTTTTTACCGTTTTCCGCCATGGCTTGGTCAATTTCCGGCGATAACTCAACAGAAGTAACGGGGCCAACCCCTTTTGTGGTCATGTCCACCCGCTCGGAAGGTTTGACCTGATCGGTGGAGCTGGTTTCCGCCGGTTGTTCTGTTTGGGCCTTTTTGCGCTGTACGCTAAAGCCTTCCTCTTTTTTTTCCTCTTTCTTTCCACCGCAACCAATCATTATAAGGGTGAAGAGCAGGGCCATACTTTTTACTATTGCTTTCATGTGATCAATGGTTAAAATTTCGTTTCAAAAGTATATAGCGGCTTGGACCTATAACATGATATTAATCATAAAAAGGATAAAAATGTCTTTTAATCTTTGCTTAACATTTTGATGCCATGCTTTCCAATTCATCCAAATATGCCATAAAAGGGGTACTCTATTTAGCTTTGAACTCCGATGAGAGCCATAAGGTCATGGTCAGGGATATTTTTGAGGTAGTGCATGTACCGGAAGCTTATTTGGCAAAATTATTACAGGAACTATCCCGACATGGTGTCATATCATCGACCCGGGGACCCAAAGGGGGTTTCTATTTGAGTGAAGATGACCGAAGGCGTACCTTAATGGATATTGTAAGGGTAATCGATGGTGAAAAGCGCGTGCACTCCTGCGTCATGGGTATGAGAAACTGTGATTTGGACAACCCCTGTGTGCTTCATAAACTTGTAGGGGCCAATAAGTCTAAATTTATCGACATTCTGGAAAATACGACCATTCTGGACTTGGTTGATGGCAAACAGAACATTGAGGAGTTTTTTCCATTATAGTCCAGAACAGCCTATAGTTAGGTTTCTTTTTTAAGATTTTGGATCGCTTTAAAATCTTCTAGTGTATTAATGTTCCATACTGACTTGGAGTGGGACTTGGGCACATCAATGGTTTTTGTACGCATTGTTGCCAGCAGTTTTAGCAAGCCCAGCTTTTCCTCATCAATGGCTTCCTTAAAACAAGCTATGCCACTTTTTCTGTAGATACCGATCAATGGCATAGGTACATCTTCATGTTGTACGATAAAGCCATCATGCTCATCATCAATTCCATCAATTAAAACACCAATGGTTTCCTTGCTCAATAAAGGGGTGTCACAGGCAACAACAAGGTTAAACTCGGTACTTGAGTGGACCAGACCAGTATATATGCCACCAATGGGGCCAAGATTGGGAATCAAGTCAGCGTACTTTGTTGCGCCCAAGCTATCCAGTTTTTGATTGTTTGATATGATAAGGACATTTTCAGCACATTGTTGTACTGTTTCTAAAATATGGGAGATAAAAGGTTTGCCCTCAAGCATCAAAAAAGCCTTATCCTTGCCCATACGGGTACTTTTTCCACCCGCCAAAATAATAGCCGTCAAATTTGAAGGATTCAGCATTTTGTAGGGTCGTTTTTTGGGTTGGGGAAATTGTCCGATTGATCCTCGGTTGTATTGTCCAGACAGGCAAAATCCTTTTCCAATAACAATGAAAGTTGTTCGCCGTTTGGCAAATCCATTGTCCCACTGAAGCCAACCCTGTTCGATGTAGCCCAGTCCGATTGTTCCTTCTTGGCCAAGTACAGGCTTATGGTATTTTGCCCAAATGAGGCTTCAAGTACGTCAATTCCTTTTTTTGTTTTTAGTTGGTAGGTAAACACGCTATTTCCAAAATTTGTAGTTTCCTTGTAAGAGCTTGTTTTGCAAAAAGTTTCTACCTCGGTCTTGGTCAACCTATATCGTATTGAATTTCCTTTAATCCTAATTTTCATGCGCTTCTTTTTTTAGTATTGTAATGGTAACCCAGTAAATATTGGTCTCTGCCAGCAAATCAAAACTTACGTTACTTTTTTGTTATAATCATTCAAAAACAGGTGTTCTTTGATAGGTTATATCCCCGAATCAAAAAAAATACATTACATTTTACACGTAAATATATCAACTAAACAAGCTAAAAATGAAATTAAAGGAATTACTCTTTTTATCCCTAGTTGTAATAGGGACAGGTTCTTTACATGCACAAACCGAAGTTATAACCGGCGCAGATGTCGCTGTTACCGATACCGAATCGGGAAAGGTCCGGGGATTTATCCAAAATGGAATATATACCTACAAAGGGATTCCCTACGCGAGCGCGGAACGCTTTTTGCCCGCCCAGAAAGTTGAACCTTGGGAAGGCGTAAGGAGTTCGACCATGTACGGCCCCGTTGCTCCCTTGATGACACCCACTACAGAGGTTCGGGATGAACCTGAATTTGTTTTTGACCACGATTGGGGCTACACCAGCGAAGATTGTCTTCGTCTTAACGTTTGGACCCCGAGCATTGATGATAATAAGAAAAGACCCGTACTTTTTTGGTTGCATGGGGGCGGGTTCACTGCAGGGTCCAGTCAAGAACTCCCATCCTATCATGGAGAAAACCTGGGCAATAAGGGTGATGTTGTAGTTGTTTCCATTAACCATAGATTGAACATATTGGGCTTTTTGGATCTATCGGCCTATGGCGATAAGTATAAGGAATCGGCCAATAACAGTATGTTGGACATTGTTGCCGCTTTGGAATGGGTGAAAACCAATATTTCCAACTTTGGTGGCGACCCGGACAATATTACCATTTTTGGCCAGTCCGGTGGAGGAGCCAAAGTAAATACATTGATGGCCATGCCCAGGGCCAAGGGACTGTTTCATAAAGCAATTAACCAAAGTGGGTCGTTCAGGGGCAGTTTGTCCAAAAAGGAAACCACAAGGGCCATTGCAGCAGAGGTACTGAACCAACTTTCGCTATCCGAAGACCAGGTGGACAGTCTTCAAACCATCCCGTTCGATAGATTAAGCGCAGCGGGAACAGCAGCCTTGCAAAAAGTAGCCGAGCAAATGAATGCCAAAGGTATTGTTCCTGTGGGATTGAGCCTCAATTGGGGGCCAAGTATGGATGGGAATGTACTTCCGCACGATTTAATGTCCGACGAAGCATTCGAACTTTCCAAAGATATCCCCTTGATGTTGGGAACCACAAAAAATGAATTTACACCATTTATGAACGGACGTTTTTTCCAAGCATCCGAAGAAGAAGTGATGGCCCATATAAAGGAGACGTTCAAAGACAGGGCAGATGATTATGTGGCAGCTGTAAAGAAAGCATACCCTAACGATACCAGACCGTCCGACCTGTTGGACATAGATGCCACATTTAGGCCAGGGGCCGTTTTCCAGGCCAACAAAAAGTCAGAATTGAATGGCGGGGCATCCGTTTATATGTTTATGTTCACATGGCAATCCCCTGTTTTTGATGGTAAGTATAAAGCCCTGCATTGCATGGAACTTCCTTTTGTTTTTGATAATATTGAACGTGCCCGGCAAATGACGGGCGGTGGACAGGAAGCCCATGTACTTGCCGATAAAATGAGCAGTGCCTGGATCAATTTTGCTAAAACAGGAAATCCGAACCACAAGGGGTTGCCACAGTGGCCTGAATATAACCCGGAGCGTACACCTACCATGTTTTTTGACAATACTTGTGAGGTAAAACCACAGCACGACAAAGAGTTTTTGGCCCTGATGGCGGAGATGTAAAAGCGATCCAAGTGTTGAGAGGATCGATCTGCTCAAATACATTAAAAATACCAGCAAGCATGGATGACCGTCCATGCTTGTTTTTTATTCTAAATTTGAATTATTGATGGGCTTGATGCTGATGGTATTTGGGAAATTCTAAGATCACTCCACAGAAGATGCTTTGCCGACTTCGGCATTTTCATTGATCTCCATCATAATCTCCGCGAAAAGTCCGGCCGATTTTATTCGGTCTTCAGCACTGTACATTATGGATGAAACCATTAGTTCATCAACCTGTGTTTCGCCAATAAAGCCCTGAACCTGTTTTTTTACCGTTTCCTTGCTACCTACAAAAGAATATCGCGTCATTTGCATAATGGCAGGGTGCTGTCGTACCTCCTGTAAACTCGTGCTCATTTCGGTAGGAGGTTCGATAAACTCGCTTTGGGTCCCCGACAAAATATTGATGACCATTCTTAAGGCCGATGTATACAAACGTTCCGCTTCCTCATCGGTATCGGCTATGATTACGTTGATACCTGCAATAACATAAGGTTCTTGTAATGCTTCCGAAGGTTGAAACTGCTCCCTATAAATTTCTAGGGCATTGAAGAGTTGGGCCGTTGCAAAATGACTGGCAAAGGCATAGGGCAATCCTTTTTGGGCGGCCAATCGAGCACTGCTGGTACTTGAACCAAGAATGTAGATGGGCACATCAACCCCTTCGGCCAAGGTTACCCTAACTTTGGATGTTTTGTTGTCGGTTGAAAAATAGTGTTGGATTTTTTCAATATCGCTAGGAAAGGAATGTGTAGCCTCGATAAACCCCGGATTAATGGCACGTGCCGTTTGTTGGTCGGTGCCCGGTGCCCTGCCCAGACCCAGATCAATACGGTTCGGGAACAAATTCCCCAAGGTCCCGAATTTTTCGGCAACAACAAAAGGGGAGTGGTTGGGCAACATTACCCCACCCGATCCTACACGTAAAGTAGAGGTGTGCTGGGCCACATGGCCAATTAAAATTTCGGGGGCACTACTGGTAATGGCGGGCATGTTGTGGTGCTCTGCAAACCACATACGCTCATAACCCAAAGCCTCGGCCCTTTGGGCAAGGGCTGCCGTGTTTTTATAAACTTGCTCAATAGAGCTCCCCTTGGGAAGAACGGCCAGTTCCAGAATAGAGTACGCTATTTTTTTTGAATTCATATATTTATATGTATCGATGTATTGTCGAAATAAAAATCAAAGTTTTTTGAGGGCTTTCAAGTAGTTTTCCATCACACTTTTGTTGAGTGAGTAAAAATAGAACCGTCCCTCTTTTTGAGGTTCTATCAATTCGGCATCGACCAATTTTTTTATATGATGGCTTACCGATGGCTGTGATAGATGTAGCGATGCAGTAATCGTACTACATTCAAGTTTGTCATCACAGCATTGGATTGCTCGAAGAATCTTCAAACGATTGACATCGCTCAAAGCCTTTGATATTTTCTCTACTTGTTTAAGGTTCAAAACAATTACATATTGAAACATGTAAATATATCAATAAATATAATTGTGACAATGGCTGAGGCTGTAATTATGGACAGAACACCTCTTTTGGGAAGGAGGCAGTAGGATATCCAAAGCATGGTAAAAACAATCCGATGTACCATTGAAAAGTTCCCAATGCCTCCAATATCTTCCAAAAGAAACTAGGGGATCTAGACCAATTTCATATTGATGGGATCCCAGGTCATTATTTTCTTTTCAAAATAACTGGTGTTACATGCCAAGGCCGGAGCCGCTGCCCTAAAGCCGAATTCAGCATTTTCCACCACTTCTTTTCCAGACCTTATGGCATCAAAGAAATTGGTGAAATGGTCCAAATGGGCACTATAGCCTTCAGGTGCTTTGTAAATAACATCGCCTTTTGGATGTTTATTTTGTTGCGCCTTGGTCCATTTGGCATTGTAATCGGCCGTCATTCGTTTTTGCATTTCCTCTGGAAAGGTAAATACAGAGTCGTACCCACCAAAACCTGGGGCTTCGGGCATTTTGCTATACCCCACGGTAATATCGTTTCCGTTTATGGTAATGGTGCCTTCGGAACCTATCATTTGTATAATTTCCTGGCCTCCCGTACCGCTGATAAAGTTTACGCGCAGATTTAATTGAAACGCAGGGTGTTCCTCACTGTCAGGGTACTGCATTACACCGGACATCACATCGGGCATGTTTCTACCATCTTTCCAATAGCTGAATTGCCCTGTACTATAAATATCTTCCGGTCCTTTGGAATTGGTTATAAAATGGGTACCACTTAATAAATGGATGTAAAGGTCGCCTGCTACACCCGTGCCAAATTCTTTAAACGCCCTCCACCAAAAGAATTTTTTGGCATCAAACTCCATTTTATCGGTTACCTCTACAAAGGTGTCCCAATCCGTGGTTTCTGCACTGGCATCGTCAGGAATGGTATATTCCCATGCCCCGATGGAACTTTGACGGTCCCAAGCTGCCTGCACCATGTTAAGATTACCTATTTCTCCTGCGGCCAAAAGTTCTTTGGCCTTGGCATACCCGACACTACTTACTCTTTGACTACCTATCTGAACAACCTTACCGGATTTTTTGGCCGCTTTCATCATCGGATAACCCTCCTCAATTTTGTGCATCATGGGTTTTTCCAGATACACGTGCTTGCCTTTGGCAAGAGCATCCAAGGTTATTTGGGAATGCCAAACATCGGTGGTACAAATAAGCACGGCGTCAATATCGTCCCTATCCAAAAGATCTTTATAGCTTCGGGTAACAAACAGGTCTTTTCCAAACTCTTCTTGGGCCCGAACCAACCTGCCTTTGTACAGGTCGCAGATGCCCGCAAGTTCAACCCCGGGAACTTGTAGGGCGGTACTTAGGTCAAAATGCCCTTGTACCCCGTACCCGATCACACCGATTCTTACTTTATCGTTATTGGAAAATCCTTTTTCATATCGTAACATGCGCTCTTCTGCTTTTTTTTGTGCTGCAAAAGATGCGAATGGGGTGGCGGCAGAGGCCAAAGTAGTGGCTCCTATCTGTCGTAAAAATTTTCTTCTTTTGTTTGAATTGTTTTTCATCAATTGTTGATTTTATATATAGGTTTTAGTTCACTGAATAACTTACAAAGGCCAATTTTTTACTGTTTGGACTCCAAGAAGGCACATTGATGGTGCCTTGGCCACCAAAGAAAACAGGGGTAATATCCTTTATGGCCTTCGTCTCAACGTTCATGAGCCTAAGTTTTACTTGTTTGCCGAACAAATGGTCTTGCTTTTGGTCGGAAGTGTAGGCGATATAAACAATCCATTTTCCATCGGGCGATGGATGCGGGAACCAATTGGAATTCTTGTCAAAGGTCAACTGCTCTTGCTTTCTTCCGTTGGCAAGCATCCGCCAAATCTGCATGTGTCCAGATTTATAGGAGTTGTAATAAATATATTTTCCATCGGGCGAATATTCAGGACCATCGTCCAGCCCTTCAGCTGTGGTCAACCTTTTTTCTTTTCCGCCATTTACACTGATGGTATACACATCGTAATTACCATTTCGTTCGGCACAATAGGCCAATCGTTTTCCGTTGGGAGACCAACCGTGCCAGTAGGATGGCACTTTGGAAGTTACTTTCCTCGGTTTTCCACCTTCTACGGGCATCACATAGATAGCGGATTTATAAGATTTGGGTGAGGGATCGATCACATCGTTGTGGCTAATGGCCAGCCATTTGCCATCCGCGGAAATCCCGTGGTCGTTGTTGCTCTGGTCAATAAAATCGGTATCCAACACCTCCAAATCTTTGGTTTCCAAGTCCAAAGTGTACAGTTTTCCCTTACTGTTTACGATCAAATAATTGTCAGGATGCCAGTTTGGGGCCTCAAAATGTTCGTTTATGGCAAGTACGGTCTCAATGCTGCCCGTTTCAATATCCACTGTTTGTATGTAGCTAGTGGTATCAATTTTATTTTCAGGTGGATGATCGTAAAAATGGATGGATTGTGCTACCAGTTTCCAATGGGCATCAAACTTTTCCAAAAAACGAAATTCAGTGGATAGGCTTTCTTTGCCATAACTATCCACGGAAACCTCATCATGTGTTACCCAAGCTGTATTGCCGCCAATTTTCATTTTATGGTTGCTATGGAAGGCAAAACCCCCATTCCCGATCATGTTGGATGGTGGGTTTATAATGGTTTCTATAGGGATATCCATAGTGCGTCCATCTGCGGTAGATACCATAAAACGACTATAAGACCGTTTTTCCCAGTATTTCGTATGAGCTTCTTTGTCGCCCATTCGCCAAGTGAGCCCTTCATTTTCCAAAAGTTTGATGATAGCAAGTGAATCTTGCTGCTGGGAATACAGGGAGAAACTGCATAGTGCCCCCAGAAAGAACAGGAAATATTTTTGAAACAACCCTTGTGTGCTGCCAAAAGTATACTCCTGAAGTACATAAAATGACTTCATGATGTTTAGTTTAGTTTTGTGTGCTCGATAAATATACACTTTGCGCACAAAAAATTTAGAGCATTGGCCCTAAAACCTCCCAAACATTTTCAGCCACCAACTTTTGTCCCGCTACAGTTGGATGAATACCATCCCCTTGATTGAGTTCGGGAATCCCGGCTACGTTTTCCAATAAAAAAGGAATCAATGTTATGTTTTCCGAAGATGCCAACTCTGGAAAAAGGCTCTCAAATTTTGAAGTGTAATCGGGGCCCATGTTCGGTGGAATCTTCATTCCCGCAAGAATGATCTTGGCATTGGGTAATTTGCTTTGGATGGTGTCCACCATGCTTTGAAGATTCGATTCCGTTTCCCTAAGCGGGACACCCCGCAGCCCATCATTGGCACCCAATTCTATGATAATGATGTCGATATCGTCTTGCAAAACCCATTCCAACCTATTTTTTCCGCTTGCCGTGGTTTCTCCACTGAGCCCGGCATTGATTACGGTATAGTCCAACCCCAAAGAGTCTACTTTTTGTTGGATAAGCGCGGGAAAGGCCTGACTGACCTCCAACCCATAGCCGGCGGTTAGACTATCACCAAAAAACAAGATTTTTTTATTGGAATCGGGGGTCTCGGTTACGGTTGTTTCTTGGGGTCGAGAGGTCTTCTCGGCATCCCTTTTAGCGTTCTTTTCCCCACAACCAAGGAGTAGTAGCGATAAAAAATAACAAAACATTAACGGTAATGGGAAGCTCGGGGTTTTCTTGGTCATGATCTATTTTAGTATTTTGAGAGTTTTTAACCTAAAATGTGGTATGTCAAAGATATTAAAAGTTCAACACCTCTCTAAAACCTATCGAAGTGGGGAACACGACCTCAATGTACTCAACAATGTTTCATTTGAAGTGGGAAGTGGAGAAAGTTTTGCGATTGTCGGCCCATCGGGCAGTGGAAAAACCACCTTGTTGGGACTCTGTGCGGGATTGGATACCACGGATGAAGGCGAGATTTGGCTTTGCGGCCAAAATTTGTTTGAACTTGATGAAGACGGAAGGGCACGATTACGAAATCAAAATGTAGGTTTTGTTTTTCAGGACTTTCAATTGCTCCCTACATTGACCGCTTTGGAAAATGTGATTGTTCCCTTGGAACTTCGAGGTGTTAAAAAAGCCGCGGATCTGGGGAAGGAACTTTTGACCAAGGTTGGATTGCAGGATAGGGAAGGCCATTATCCGTCCCAATTATCGGGCGGGGAGCAACAGCGTGTTGCATTGGCGCGTGCCTTTGCCAACAAACCTGCCATACTTTTTGCCGATGAGCCCACAGGAAACCTAGACGATGAAACAGGTACCAAAATAGAAGATTTGCTTTTTGAACTCAACAAAGAGCAGGGCACCGCACTTGTAATCGTGACCCATGATCTGGAGCTGGCCAAAAAAACAGATAAAAGTATTCGCCTAAGATCGGGTAAAATCGAGGAAACCGTTGGTTAATATGGGGAAGCACAACACTGGATTTTCTTGGTTGCTAAAAATGGCATGGCGCGATGGCAAGGCAAGTTATGGTAAACTATTATTGTTTGTATTCTCTATAACCTTGGGCGTGGCCGCTGTGGTCAGTGTCCAGTCATTTAGTGGATTGTTAAAAGAGAACATTGCTAAACAGTCCAAAGCACTTTTGGGTGCGGATTACCTTATAGAAAGTGATAAGCCCGTCAACGATAAAGTAATGGGCATTATGGATTCTTTGGGTGGAGCGGATGCGCGCGAGATCAATTTTCTTTCCATGGCAGCCTTTCCGGGAAATAATGGTACCAAGCTCATGGAGGTTAGGGGAGTGGAAGGCGGTTTTCCATTTTATGGAGAATTGGAAACCACGCCCGTTTCAGCGGTAAACGATTTTAGAAACCGTGGGGCATTGGTGGATGCCACTACCATGCTTCAGCTCAACCTAAAGGTTGGCGACAGTATAAAGTTGGGGGCAGTTACCCTTCCCATAGCAGGGGAATTGGAAACAGTTCCCGGCAGTACCTCGGTTTTTGGGGCGATTGCACCACCTGTTTTGATTCCTTTTCAATTTATTGAATCAACAGAGCTGGTACAAACAGGTAGTCGGGTTGAGTACAAATATTATTTCACGGCCGATGAAGGCCAAGATATGGCCGTCTTGGGCGAAAAAGTGGAACCCATACTGGATGCCGAAGAAGCCGATTTGGACACCCACCTATCCGAAGCTCGACGCTTGGGACGCCGTTACGAAAATTTTGGAAAATTCCTCAATCTGGTCGGTTTTATTGCATTGCTTTTGGGGTGCGTAGGTATTGCCAGTGGCATGGGGATTTATGTCCAAATGAAGATAAAATCCATTGCCGTGCTCAAATGTTTGGGGGCTTCAAAACGGCAGAGTTACCTTATCTTCTTTGTTCAAATAGCCTGTATGGGAATCTTGGGCGGATTGCTGGGAACAGCCATTGGTTATTCGCTCCAACAATTGTTTCCCATCTTATTGGGCGATTTATTGCCCGTGGATGTTGATATTGTCCTATCGCTTCAAAGTGTATTGCTGGGACTTTCCTTGGGATTGGCGATGTCCGTGCTCTTTGCCCTTTATCCTTTAATGAAAACTTTGTATGTTTCGCCTTTGCAGGCCTTGCGTGTGGTCCAGGAAACGAAATCCCGATCAAAGCGGGCCACCACGGCAGTTGGTTTGGGCATTGTGTTGTTTGTATTCAGTTTTTCGTTTTGGTTGCTCGGCGACTTCATGCGCTCCTTGTTTTTTGTTGGAGGGCTTTTGGTCGTCTTTTTGATTTTGACGGCAGTAGCCCGATTCTTTATGGCCATGTTGAAAAAGTTTTTCCCGTATTCGTGGAGTTTTATTGCCCGCCAGAGTTTGAAGAATTTATTCAGGCCCCAAAACCAAACCTTGGTATTGGTATTGGCCATTGGCATCGGAACTTTTTTGATAAGCACCCTGTACTTTACAAAGGATATGCTGTTGGAGAAAGCAGCCATTGAGGATAGTGCCAACAGTGCCAACATGATTTTGATGGACATTCAGAACCAACAAGTAGACGGGGTTTCCAATACAATCAAGGCTTCAGGTTATCCTGTGATTGATAAAATTCCGATTGTGACCATGCGGGTGGAAACCCTTAATGGAAGACATGTGGAAGCTATCAGGAAAGATACCACATCGCAAGTGAGCAGATGGATTTTGAACCATGAGTTTAGGGTGACCTATCGGGACAGCTTAATCGATTCCGAACGTATTTTGGAAGGGGGCTGGGTAAGCAGCGTAGATGCCGATTCCGATGTTCCCATCTCTGTGAGCAGTGATTTTGCTGATAGGGCTAAAGTAACTATTGGGGATGCCGTTACATTTAATGTACAGGGCAGGATTATGAACACGGTGGTACAGAGCATAAGGGAAGTAGATTGGAGCAGGTTACAACCTAATTTCTCCATAGTTTTTCCATCGGGAGTACTCGAAAATGCCCCACAGTTTGGAGTAATGACCACCAGGACCGCCGATGATAAAGGCTCTGCCCAACTCCAGCAACAATTGGTACGCGATTTCCCCAATGTTTCCATTTTGGATTTAAAACGAATCCTAAGTCTGTTGGAAGATATTTTGGGGAAAATCGGATGGGTCATCAACTTTATGGCCTTCTTTAGCATATTTGTCGGGGTTGCAGTGCTTATGGGAGCCATTTACAGCAGCAAGCACCAACGTGTAAAACAAGGGGCCTTGCTCCGGACCTTGGGGGCCCAAAGCTCCCAAATTTTAAAAATGATCGCCATTGAGTACGCCGTCCTCGGGTTTTTGGGGGCTTTTATGGGGGTGTTGCTCGCTGTTTTAGGAAGTACCTTGTTGGCCTATATGTTGTTTGAAACCACTTTTACTCTTTCATGGGTGCCGTTCTTTGTGATACTTCCCGCCATTACCTTATTGGTTTTTGCCTTGGGTGTGGGAAATAGTATAAGTATTGTAAGGAACTCTCCGCTTTCCGTTTTAAAGAAGGAAAAGGAGTAGTGAACCCATATGGTTATCTTAACCATTATCCATATACCAACCTTTTGGGATAATGATTACAGCAACAACCATTGAGAGAGTTGGAGTTGAAAAGAAAGCTGCTAAAAATCCCAACCTTAAACAAATTGGGGGATTTTTCCTATGGGCGGAACCCTTAAATCCGTTCAAAACCTGCTTTTTGGGGCAATTTTTGTTGTTGACGGGGTCTGTACGGTTGTTTGAATGTTTTTTTTTTCAAACCATCTTGAAATTCACTTAATTAAAGTGGTGGTGTTTTTTGTTAAACTTAGTTTATCAAATCAAGACAATGGGAAAAAACAAAACAGAGGGGTATTATTTATACATCAAAAACAGACAGAGCTTCACAGTTTTGTTCCTTTTTTCTTTTTTTGGATTGCTCTATTTCAATTGCTCTCCCAAATATGCAGACCTATCACCTCCAATTGATGATTTTCAAGAGTTTACAGCAAGTGGGGATTCCTTGGTCACTGATAAGTGGTGGGAAGTTTTTAATGACGATAAATTAAACATACTGATAGATAGCGCAATGCAGTCCAATTTAAACATGGCTGCCACTTGGCAACAATTTTTGTCGACCAGGGCCACGGTCAGGTCCCAAGCCTCCAATAAATGGCCAGCCATTGAAGCGTCGGCACAGACGGCAAGAACCCTTCCAGAACCGGATTTCGTTGGTGGTGAGAATACACAGTTGGGATTTTTGTCCAGTTACGAACTCGATTTATGGGGTCGTATCGGTACTGCCGTAAACGCAGAAAAATTTAGGTCAGAAGCCAGCTATTTCGACTACCAGACCCTTTCCTTGTCACTCTCTGCCGAAATTGCCACTACTTGGTATCAATTGCAGGCCGCTAAAAGACAATTGCAGATAACCGAAGACCAGATCAAAACCAACGAAGCCATCATTAAACTGATACGTTCTCGTTTTGTGGGTGGTCAACTACGGGCGGTAGATATTTTACGGCAAGCCCAATTGCTGGAAAGCACCAAGGAACAGAAGATAATTTTTGAAACCAATATTCAACTTTTAAAAAACCAATTGGCCGTACTTTTGGGTAAACAACCTCAAGAAGGAATTGTCTTGGATGGGGCTACAATGCCCACTGTCCCCGAATTGCCAAAAACGGGCCTGCCCTTGGAATTGGTTCGCAGAAGACCTGATTTAAAACAATCCTTTGCAACCTTGTTGGCCGCGGACAGGGATATGGCCTCAGCGGTCCAAAGTAAATATCCACGAATTACTTTGAGCGGTCGCGGACAGCTTCGTTCCAATAATTTTGATAACCTTTTTGATAATTGGGCGTATTCGTTGGCAGGTAATATTTTGGCACCACTATTTTATGGAGGACAATTAAAGGCCGAGGTTGATAGGGCCACAGCAATCAAAAAGCAACGATTATACGAGTATGGGCAGGCTACTTTGGTTGCTTTTAGAGAAGTTGAAGATGCCTTGACCCAAGATATGAAGCAAGCAGAACGATTGGACAATATTGCCAGACAACTGGAATTGGCCGAAAAAAGCAACAAGCAATTACGGGTCGAGTTTTTAAATGGCTTCAGTCCATACCTCGATGTGCTTTTGGGCCTGGGGCAAGAACAACAATTGCGAAGAGATTATGTTGCTGCCCAATTGCAGCACGTGCAAATAAGGATAGCCTTGTACCGGGCATTGGCAGGAGGATTTGATACGGGAAGAAATTTGGTTGATCAAAAAAATAAAAGGGACGAATTCTATGAGCAATAAAAAATTAATTTTGATTTGTTTGGCCATTCTCTTGGGGGGAATATTGGTAACAACACTCATATTTTCCACCGAACCTGAAGCACAACAGGAAGGGGCCACCATCGAGACCGCTATTTTGGTGGATGTAGTCTCGGTGGAGAAAGGTACTTTTGCCCCGACCATTGTGGCAACAGGTACTGTGCAACCAGTGGAGGATGTAATTTTAAGTCCTTTGGTTTCGGGGCAGATCATTCGTCGGGATCCAGCATTCACTCCCGGTGGTTTTGTAAAAAAGGGAGAAGTGCTGCTGCAGATAGACCCTTCGGACTATCAAAACACATTGGAGCTCCGAAAAAGCGAACTTTTGCAATCCGAAACTACCTTGGCCACCGAAATGGGACGTCAGCAGATAGCCGAACAAGACCTTCAACTTATAAACAACGATTCCCTTTTCGGGGACAACCCACTTTCCGATAACGAAACACAGTTGGTTCTGCGTAAGCCACAATTAAATGCGGTCAAGGCCACCATTGAAGCTGCACGAGCCTCCTTGAACCAAGCACAATTGAATTTGGAGCGAACCACCATCCGTGCACCTTTCGATGCCCATATTTTGAGCCAGAATGTCACTGTGGGGAGCCAAGTGGCGCAAGGGGATAATCTGGGTAGGATCGTTGGGACCGATAGTTATTGGGTAACGGCAACTGTTCCAATTTCCCGACTGCAATGGTTAAAGTTTCCCGAATCGGACTCTGAAAGAGGGTCTTTGGTCCATATTGAAAACCCATCGGCATGGACAAAAGGCGCCCACCGTGAAGGGTATTTGAACGGACAGATCGGTGCTTTGGACGCCCAGACCCGACTGGCCAGGGTTTTGGTTCGGGTAGAAGACCCTTTGGCAACATCAAAAGAATTGAAAGGCGCCCCCAAGTTGATGATCGGGGCTTTTGTGGAAGTGAACATCGAGGCGGAACCCATTCCCGATGTCGTGCGCATCGATAGGGATCTGATCAGAAGCGATCAAACCGCATGGGTAATGAAAGATGGGCTTTTGGAAATACGGGAATTGGACATCATCCTTACCGATAATGAACACGCTTATATAAGGTCAGGCCTGGAACAGGGAGAAAAAGTGGTGGTCACAAACTTGAGCACGGTCACCAACGGGATAGAATTACGTACAGGAGGCAAGGAGACTTCGCAAGGGGAAAACGACTAAAAGTTGCTATGATGGAAGAAAAAGATCCGGACAGAAAAGTGAGAAAAGAAGGGGCCATAGGCTTTATGGCAAGAAATTCCATTGCCGCCAATTTATTGATGCTGATATTGTTGGGTGGGGGGATATTTACCATGTATACCATCCAAAAGGAAGTTTTTCCCGAATTCCAGCTCGACTTTGTGGATGTATCGGTAGCCTACCCGGGAGCCTCCCCTGCCGAAGTGGAACAAGGCGTGCTGCAGCCTGTTGAGGAAGCCGTGCGCGGTGTCCAGGGCATCAAGGAAATCGTTTCCCAGGCCAATGAGGGTTCTGGGGAAATCAGCATTGAACTGGTTGCCGGTTTTGAGCGTATGAAAGCCTTTCAGGATATTGATCAGGCCATCAACCGTATCCGAACATTTCCCGCCGATATCGAACGCCCCGAAGTAAGTTTAAGGTCACGACAGCGGGATGTGTTGCAAATCGGTCTATACGGGGAGACCGACATTTGGACCCTGCGGATACTCGCGGAGCGATTACGGACCATTTTGTTGAGCGATCCCGAAATTACGCAGGTAGAACTCAACAATGTCCCCGATTACGAGACCCGGATCGAAATTACAAGGAACAACCTTCAAAAATACAACCTTACCCTCGGGCAGGTAGCCGACATTATCCAGCAAAGTAGTAACGATGTGCCCGCAGGTGCGGTGCAGACCCAGAGCGGGGAAATTTTGTTGCGGATGAAAGAGCGTAAACAATGGGCCGAGGAATATGGAAACATCACCGTTGTAACGGCACCCTCCGGAGCCAAGGTAAGTCTCAGCGACATTGCTACCATTACCGATGGTTTTGAAGAAACCGGGTTTCACGGCCAATTCAATCAACAAAATTATGTGGGACTTCAGATTTTTAGGGCCGGTGACCAATCCCCTTTGGAAATTGAGGATGCCGTACTCAGTATCTTGGAGGACTTTAAGTTGCCTCCAGGAGTTAATCACCGTGTTGATAGCAATAGGGCATCCGATTATAGAGAGCGATTGTCCCTATTGACCGAGAACGGTATATTGGCCATTATTATCGTATTGTTGATCCTTACCTTGTTCTTGGAATACCGACTGGCCTTCTGGGTGATGATGGGCATGACCGTATCCTTTATCGGAGGGATTATTTTCCTGCCCCTGATCGGAATAAGCGTCAATATGATTTCCATGTTCGGGTTCTTGGTCGTACTGGGCATCGTGGTGGACGATGCCATTGTGGTAGGGGAAAATGTCTACGAATACCGTAAAAAGGGATTGAGCCCCTTAAAAGCGGCAATTGCAGGGACCAAAGATGTATCCAAACCTGTTATTTTCAGTATTACCACCACCATTATTGCCTTTGTACCCTTACTGTTTATGCCGGGCGAAACAGGTAAATTCTGGCAACCATTGCCTGCGGTCGTCATCGTGATATTGGCCGTATCCTTGTTGGAAGCATTGTTCATCCTGCCATCACACTTGGCTCATTTGAAGAAAGATCCAAGTAAGAACAAATGGGTGCATAAATTGGAGGGGTGGCAAAGTTCTTTCGCCAATACATTCAATGAATTTGTGGACAGGCGCTACCGTCCATTGCTGGATAAGGGCCTGAAACACCGCTACATTACATTGTGCAGTGCCTTGGCCCTTTTGTTGATCGTGGGCGGGTACGGGTATAGTGGCCATATGGGCATGATCATGATGCCCGAGGTAGCAGCGGATGAAATTGAGGCGGGGGTGCGTTTGCCCGTAGGTACCACACCGGACCAAGCGGCAAAGGTCGCACACGATATTTCCGATGCAACCCAAAGAATGTTTGAAAAACATAACCTATATGAAGTTGCCGAAGGCATCAAGACCAATGTAAGGGGACAGAACTTTATCGATGTGGAAATCGTGATGTTGCCACCCGATCAAAGGGATATTACTGCAGGGGAAGTCATTGAACTCTGGCGTGATAATATTGGGGATATTGAGGGCGTTGATCAAATTACTTTTGAGGCAGAGCGTGGACCTGGAGGGGCACGACAGGCCATAAGCATTGATTTGAGCCATTCCGATATTGAGGTGCTGGAAAAAGCCAGTGAGGCATTTGTGGAGCGTATGGAAGCTTTTTCCAATACCCGCGATGTTACTGACAACTACAACAATGGGAAGATGCAATATGATTTCAATCTGTTGCCACAGGGCAGAACCCTTGGGTTAACCTCCAATGATGTAGGGAGACAGGTAAGAAATGGCTTCTTTGGAGCCCTGGCGATGCGCCAGCTCAGAGGTATGGATGAGGTGGAAGTACGGGTAAAACTGCCCATGGAGGAACGAAAGGATATCAGAAACCTGGAAAACTTTCTCATTAGAACGCAGGATGGGGTAGAAGTACCCTTGATGGATGTTGTTGAGGTGAAACAGCGCGAAGCGTTTACCAGTATAAACCGAAGGGACGGCCGTAGAGTGGTCAACGTCGGAATGGACGTGGAACCCGCAAATACCGTAAATAGGGTCATCGCCAAAGTACAGGAAGAGACCTTGCCCCAGCTTAGGGCGGATTTTCCCGGAATAACATGGACCTTCGAAGGAAGTCAGGCTGATATGCGGGAAAGCACAAGTACGCTGCGTTCCGGTTTTGCCATTGCCATGTTGCTGATCTATGCCCTATTGGCCATTGCCTTTGGCAGCTATGTGCAACCCTTGATCGTGATGACGGCCATTCCCTTTGGAATTGTTGGAGCCGTTATCGGCCATATTTTGTTGGGCTACGATCTTTCCTTGGTGAGTCTTATGGGAGTTATAGCATTGTCCGGCGTGGTGGTCAATGATTCTTTAATCATGATTGACTATGCCAACAAACGCCGAAAAGAAGGACACCCTATCTACAAATCCATTCACGAAGCAGGGTTACGAAGATTCCGTCCCATTATTTTAACGACCATGACTACCTTTGGTGGGCTGGCCCCCATTATTTTGGAAACATCCAGTCAAGCCTTTTATTTGATTCCGATGGCCATTTCCTTGGGATTTGGTATTGTGTTCGCCACGGCGATCATCTTGGTGATCGTACCCTGTCTATATTTGGTTTTGGAAGATATAAGGCTGTCCATTCAAAAAGGAAGGACCGTCAAGGAGGTGGATGTTTCTGAAGGCACCGTTTCCTAATACCGGTTTCGGGCCGTATTCCCTTCACATCCGATTTTGATCAAATTTGAGGACGGTGACTAAAAGGTTACGTATTTTAGGGGTATGGCAACAAAGCAGTTTCACATTACAAAGTCCACAGGGGAAAAAGTGGATTTTTCCATGGAAAAGCTCAAGAATTCCCTTCAATTCAGTGGAGCTTCGGAAGCATTGGTAGAGGACATTGTACAGCGTGTGCAAGATGAACTTTACCAAGGTATCAGCACCCGCGAAATTTATAACCGGGCCTTTGCTCTTTTAAAGAAAAAGGAGTCGGTCTACGCATCAAAGTACAAACTGAAAAAAGCCATTTACGAACTCGGCCCAACTGGCTTCCCTTTTGAGAAATTTATCAGCGGTATTTTGCATTACTCCGGTTATCAAACCAAAGTAGGAGAAGTGTTGCAAGGCAGTTGTGTGTCCCATGAAATTGATGTTTTGGCCCTAAAAAACGAAACCTTGAACATTA
This sequence comes from Flagellimonas sp. L-11, assembly GCF_056857735.1. NCBI lineage: Bacteria > Pseudomonadati > Bacteroidota > Flavobacteriia > Flavobacteriales > Flavobacteriaceae > Flagellimonas > Flagellimonas sp. L-11. The sequence continues at coordinate 36,000 of NZ_JBSXNR010000027.1, read as the reverse complement.
TCGAGTGCAAGTTTCACAGTGAGGATGGACTGAAATGCAATGTAAAGATTCCCTTGTATATCCATTCCAGGTACCAAGATGTCAAGTTGCCTTTGGAGTCCCAAAACAACAAGGACTTTAAGGAAACCAAAGGTTGGTTGGCCACCAACACCCGTTTTACGCAAGATGCCCTCGAATATGGGAAATGTGTCGGGCTCTATCTTTTAAGCTGGGATTATCCGCATGGAAACGGCCTAAAGGAGAGAATAGACAGATTGCGATTATACCCCATCACGGTTTCAACATTGTTGTCCAATAGGGAAAAGCAATTTTTGTTGCAACGCGATATGGTACTGTGCAGGCAATTGATAAAGAACAGCTTTTTGCTCGACCATTTGGGGGTTTCCAATGGTAGAAAACAACGGATCCTGAAAGAAATGAAATCACTTTGTAATTCGTAAACGGATGAAAAAACTTCTAATTTATTTTTTCGGTGCTTCGGAAACGGTGACAGGTTCAAAATTTTACCTGCACTCCGAAGAAATCAAAATTTTGGTGGACTGTGGTCTGTTCCAAGGTGTAAAAGAATTGCGAAAACAAAATTGGGAGTCGCTGCCTGTGGATGCTTCGCAAATGGATTATGTGCTGCTTACCCATGGACATTTGGACCATTGCGGATATTTGCCCCTTTTGGTCCGACAAGGATTCAGGGGAAAGATCTTGGGAACTGCCCCCACCTTGGAAATTGCCCGCATCATATTGGAGGACAGTGCCAAAATACAGGAAGAAGAAGCGGAGAGGGCCAATAAAGAAAAATACAGTAAGCATGATCCTGCCCTGCCATTGTACACAAAACAGGATGTTGCTTTTACCTTGAAGTTTTTTGAACAAGTCGAGGAGGGAGAAGAGATTTCCCTTTCGGACCATTGTTCGGTAACATTCTTGTACAATGGGCACATTATTGGTTCTACCTATTTAGATATGGATCTCTATGGAAAACGATTTGTATTTTCAGGTGATGTCGGCCGGCAAAACGATGAATTGCTCAACCCGCCAAAACAACCGGAGTGGGCCGACTATTTGTTTGTGGAAAGCACCTATGGAGACCGGGATCATCCTGAAGAAAATGTAGGGCAGATCTTAATGGAACTCGTAAAAGAGACTTTACATAAGAAGGGTGTCTTGATCATTCCTTCCTTTGCGGTGGAACGTTTACAATCCCTAATGTACCAATTGTGGAAGCTTTACAAGAAGAACAAGATACCCAATATTCCCATTTTTGTGGATAGCCCCATGGGAAACAATGTATTGGAAGTATTCAAAGCTTTTCCCAGCTGGCATAAACTGACACCGGAGGAATACAGAAATATGTACAACCATATAAATATAGTAAGTTCCTACGCCGAAACTTGGGAGACTATTGATGACCCCAGACCAAAAATTGTGATTGCAGGTAGCGGAATGGTTACGGGAGGTCGGGTTCTCACGTACATAAAGCAATTGGCGGACTTGGATTCCACTTCCATTTTACTTGTTGGGTTTCAAGCTGAGGAAACAAGGGGAAGAAAGTTGCTCGAAGGAGCAACGGAGCTTAAAATTTACGGAAAATATGTCCCCATTAAAGCCAAAGTCCATCATTTGGAAAGTTTATCTGCTCATGCGGACCAATCGGAACTGTTGAGATGGATGGGATCTATAAAAAATGTTCCTGAAAAAGTGTTTTTGGTACATGGGGAAAAATCCGCCATGGAGGCATACAAGGAAAAAATACAACAAAAATTAGGGTGGCATTGTCATATTCCCAAAATGCACGAGGTGGTTGAGGTAATCTTGTGATGCATCATAATTTCACTCCGTAACTTAAATCACCTGCATCGCCAAGTCCGGGCAGGATATAACCTTTGCTGGTAAGGCCTTCATCAACGGCAGCGATCCAAAGTTGTGTGTCTTTCGGAAAAACCTTTTCAACCTTTGCCACACCAGATTTGGAACCGATTACCGATATAATGTGAATTTGCTTGGGGGTTCCATGGCTTTTAAGGGCATCGAGCACATTTTCCAAAGTCTTTCCTGTGGCCAGCATGGGGTCGGTCAACACCAAAATTTTACCATCCAATGATGGCGCGGCCAAATATTTCACGATTACTTCAAAATCATCATCGTTGTTTGGATGATGGCGATATGCCGAAATAAAGGCATTTTCAGCGCCATCAAAATAGCTTAAAATCCCTTGGTGCAATGGGAGGCCGGCCCGCAGTACCGAACAGAGCACTAAGTTGTCCGAACATAAAAACGAATTTTTAATGCCCAACGGAGTTTTCACTTCGTTTTCTCCATAATCCAGGGTTTTGCTGAGTTCATAGGCTAGAATCTCACCGATACGTTCAATATTGCGTCGAAAACGCATGGCATCTTTCTGGATTTTTACATCCCTGATTTCTGAAATAAAAGTATTCAGGATGGAATTGGTCTGGTCAAACTGATGGATGATCATTATTTGGAAATTGCGTCTTCTTAAAGGTAAATGTTGTTGGGAAGATATAAAAATGAAAAACGTTGGCTAAAAGTGTCAGTTTGGATACTGATAAAGGTCATTGTAAAAAAAGAAGATTTTTAACGAAATTTGAAAGAGTGATGTGAGGTATTACGAATTCAGATTTCTGTATCGCCTATGGATTTTATTGATTATTACAAAGTATTGGGGGTAGATAAAAAAGCACCTACCGACGAAATTAAAAAAGCATACCGTAAGCTCGCAAGAAAATACCATCCCGATCTAAATCCCAACGACGAGGAGGCGGAGAAAAACTTTAAGCGCGTTAATGAGGCCAACGAAGTACTCTCGGATCCCGAGAAAAGGAAAAAATACGACGAGTACGGAAAAGATTGGCAGCATGCAGAGGAGTTTGAGAAAGCGAAACGGTCAAGAGCCCAACAAAGTCGAGGTGGGGATTATTCAGGCTATACCTACAGCCGCTCTGGAGGGTCTGCTCAAGATTTTTCAGACTTTTTTGAATCGATGTTCGGTGGGGGAGCATCTGGATTTGGCTCAGGAAGGCAAGGGGTTCGTTTTAGGGGGCAGGATTACAATGCCCAGCTCCAATTGTCCTTGATGGATGTGTACACTACCCAAAAACAGACAATCACCGTAAATGGGAAAAATATCCGCTTGACCATTCCCGCTGGTATTGAAGATGGACAGACCATCAAAATTAAAGGATACGGTGGACCGGGAATTGAAGGCGGCCCAGCTGGTGATCTGTACATTACGTTTTCCATTACAAACAATACTACGTTTAAACGCGATGGGGCAAATTTGTACAAAACAGTACAGATACCTTTGGTAAAAGCTGTGCTTGGGGGAGAAATACAGGTGGAGACCCTGACCGGGAAAGTAAAGTTAAAAGTGGCCCCTGGCACGGATAACGGCACCAAAGTGAAACTTAAAGGGAAAGGCTTTCCAAAATACAAGAAGGAAGGCCAATTTGGGGATTTGTACCTCACCTATGCGGTAAAAATACCCAAGAACTTGACACAAGAACAGCAATCGCTTTTTGAATCTTTGGAGAAAACCAACCTAGAATAAAAAGACATGAAACAAGAGAATTACATATCCATTAAAACTTTTTGCGAATGCCATGGGGTTGGGGAATCTTTTGTTTACTCCATGTACGAGTATGAGATTTTACAACTAGCATACGAAGAAGATGAGGGAAAGCTTCATGTTGAGGATTTACCGCTCCTGGAAAAAATGGTGCGCCTGCACAAAGAGTTGGATATAAATCCCGAAGGAATCCAGGCTATCCATCATCTTTTAGGGCAAGTGGAAAGTTTACAGGAAGAAGTGGCCTCGCTTAAAAAGAAGCTGGACACATTCAAGTAAACATCCCATCAATTTTAGATATGACCAAGATCATAGGAGCTGTTGCCTCCCCACCTTACCTTTAAAGGAAAATGCAACAAATGGAGATGGTTCATGCCCTTTTTTAAAAAAGAGAACCATTTTGTCTTAACAATCAAAGTCATGAAAAAAATATTGGTGCCTGTCGATTTTTCGAAATATTCGGAATACGCCCTCGAAGTTGCCTCAAAAATTGCAAAACAGCATGGAGCTGGCATTGTGTTGCTCCATATGATCGGTGTGTCAGATTCTGTTTTGGCCAATTCGGAAATCGCAGAGGAAGCCGAGGCCAAATATTATCTAAATCAGGCCAAAGAAAAAATCAAACAGTATACGGAAAAAGAGTATATGAAAGAGATTCCTTTAGAAGCAATTATACAAAATTATAAAGATTTTAAGGAAGTAAACACAGTGGCCCAAGAACAACATTGTGACCTAGTGGTGATGGGCTCGCACGGAACAAGTGGTTTTAGTGATCTGTTCGTTGGCTCCAATACCGAAAAGGTGGTGCGCTCTTCGGAATTGCCCGTTTTAGTGATCAAAAAACAACAAAGGGATTTCACCATCAACAAAATGGTGTTGGCCTGTGACCTTAAGAAAGAAAACATACCGATTTATAAAAAGGCGGAAACTTTTGCAGCATTGTTCTCAGCTTCATTGGAAATTGTTTATGTGAACGCCTCAGGCGGAAATTTTATGGGCCGTGATAATGTGGAGAAGAGAATTGAGCTATTTAAAAAAGAATTGAACAAGGAAATTAACGTAAACCTTTATGACCATTATAGTGTGGAGCGCGGAATTCTTGATTATTGTTTTAAGAAAGGTGCTGACTTATTGGTGATTCCAACACATGGCCGCAAAGGGCTGTCCCATTTTGTAGTTGGAAGTTTGGCAGAAAATGTATCCAACCACGCAGAACTACCGGTAATGACCATTAAACTATGATCAATTGTTGAAAAGCAATTGCAAACGCCCCAATACAATGAGCTCCGACTTATTGCTGCCCGAAAAAGAAGCGATAATGGCCCTTGATGTGGACATGGCCAGATTTTTGATCTGGGGGGTAAACAGCACCTTATTGTCGGTATAGAAAGCTTCGAATTCCTCATAAATTTCTTCGCCGTCCTTTTCATATTCCAATAGCCAATCAAAAACGGATACAATTTGAAAAGCGGCATCCGAACCATATTCATCTTCAATATCATCGACCTCTAGCCAATAATCCCGAACCACTTCGTTGAGCTTTTTCATTTCCTGTACATGAATGCTGTGATCTGCCATGGCCATGGCATAGAACAATTTTCCCAAACTTTGATAAAGTTCGTTTCCGAGCTTTTTCTTAGATTCCAACATTTTCTTAAATTTAGTTGTAAAAGTTTAAATATAGTCATGTAAAAGCTTTCCCCCCATGACCAAAATCAGTAAATTCATTTTTCGTTTTGGAAGTATTTGAAAAAAGTAACGTGCTAAGGATGTTATCGGAGGTAATCTCGGAAGGCATCCTTGTTGTTGATGAACAACAAATGATTACTGCCAGCAACACTACCACCGATAAAATGTTCGGTTATCCCGAGGGTGAACTTGTCGGTAAACCAATGCAATTATTGCTTCCCGATAAAGTAAGGAATCACCATACGGGATTGGCCAATAACTTTATGAGTGAGGGCAAGGCCAGGCAGATGGGAAAGGGCAAGGATTTGGTGGGCAAGCGCAAGGATGGCAGTGAATTTCCTTTGGAGATAAGCCTAAACCCGTTCCAATTGCGCCAACGCAAATATGTGTTGGCCCTGATCATGGATATTACCGAGCAAAAGAAGGCCAAAGAGGCAATGGACCATTGGTTCCGAATTTTTGATGAATCCCTTAACGAAATTTATGTTTTTGATGCTGAATCGTTTGTTTTTATCAACGTAAACCGGGGCGCTCAACACAATTTGGGGTATAGTATGGAAGAGCTGGGCCAAATGTCGGTAATGGACATTAAACCAGCACTTACAAAAGATGTATTTCGTAGGCTGGTGTCCCCCTTGCTATCCAAAAGAAAAGAAAAAGTAATTTTTGAAACGATCCATAAACGAAAGGACGGCTCCACGTATCCGGTAGAGGTGCACCTGCAATTATCATTGTTGGGCAAGCAAGAGGTATGCGTGGCCATTGTGCTTGACATTACGGAAAGAAAAAACTATACCCAACAACTGGAAAACAAGGTAGAAGAGCGAACACAACAGTTAAAACAGGCACTCCAAGCAGAGAAAAAACTGAATGAGCTGAAAACGAAGTTTCTTTCCTTGGTCTCGCATGAGTTTAAAACTCCGCTCAGCAGTATTCTTACTTCTACCTCGCTCTTGTCCAAATATATTGAATCCGAACAGCAGGACAAAAGGGACAAGCACATCGGTACCATCAAATCCAAGGTAAAGTATTTGGACAATATCCTTACGGACTTTTTGTCCATAGAACGTTTGGACCTTGGAAAGGTCAACTATTCCATGTCCCCTTTCCCTTTGAGTAAATTGATCAATGAAGTGGTCTACGATTCCAATATGCTCCTAAAGGAAGGGCAGCGAATTCAATATCCCGAGAACATTGATGGGATTGAAGTGGAATTTGACGAAAAAATCTTGGGATTGGCCCTTTCCAACCTTGTGCACAATGCCATAAAATATTCACCGGAAGATTCGACCATTGAGCTTGTGGTAACCAAAGAAAATGGACACCTTTACATTGATATTATTGATCAAGGTTTGGGAATACCTTTGGAGGACCAACCCTTTATCTTTGATAGATACTATAGGGCCAGCAATGTGCTCACCGTACAAGGGACCGGCATTGGCCTCAATATAGTAAGGCAGCACCTGCATAACCTCAACGCCAATGTGACTTTTAAAAGCGAATTGGGCAAAGGTTCAACGTTTACACTGTACATACCCATAAATAACAAGGAAAATGAAAAAAATATTACTGGTTGAGGATGACACCTCGCTACGGGAAAATGTAGCTGAACTGTTGGAATTGTCCGGTTTTAATGTGTGTTCGGCATCAAATGGAAAAATAGCAGTGGACAAGGCTGTTAAAGAACAGCCGGATCTGGTCTTATGTGATATTATGATGCCAGAGATGGACGGTTATGAAGTTTTGGAGCAACTTTCATCAATTGAGACCACCCGTTACATTCCCTTCATCTTTGTTTCCGCTAAAACCGAGAAGCAGGATGTTAGAAGGGGCATGAACCTTGGCGCTGATGATTACTTGACCAAACCTTTTGAAGAGGAGGAACTTTTGTCGGCCATTCAATGCCGGTTGGAAAAGGCCAAAGAAATGGGGGCCGCCCTGGCGGAATACCCCAAAACAACATCACAAGAACAGGAAATTAGATCATTGAACGAACTGAAGAACTTTTTTGATGACCATGGTCAAATTTTTTCCTTTAAAAAAGATGAAACCATTTATGCGAAAGGGGATCACTCCAACATGGTGTACCTGATCTTAAAAGGGGTCGTAAAAAGTTGTGGATTGGACGAAGAAGGAAAAGAACTGATTACATCGGTGTACTCCGAAGACGATTTTTTGGGATTCACCTCTTTAACGGACCACTTGCCATATCAGGAATACGCATTGGCAATGGAAGAAGTGGAATTGGCCGGAATATCCAAAGAAAAAGTGAAGGGCATTTTGGAAGACAACAAAAGTGTTTCCCTAGAGCTTATGGATGTTATAACAGGTGACTTGGCAAACATTAAAAACCAGTTGTTGCAAATGGCCTATAGTTCCGTAAGAAAAAAAACGGCCCAAACACTTTTAATGTTTAGCAGGGCCATTAACAAGGACAAACAGGAACCTTTAAAAATATCCCGAAGCGACTTGGCCGGAGTTGCGGGTATTGCAACGGAAAGTCTCATCAGAACTTTATCGGATTTTAAACACGAAGGCCTTATCACCATAGAAAACAGAAATATTATGGTGTTGGATAAAGAAGCATTGCAGAACGTGAATTAAAAAATATGCGTCATAAATGGCTTAAGTGATATTTATCATTCCTTTTTTTTCTACGAATGATAAACTTGTGCCCATAATTTATGACACATGAAAAATGTTCTTGTTCCGACAGATTTTTCCGAGAACTCCATTCAGGCATTAAAGTATGCCCAAGTACTGTTCAGTTCCATGGAGTGCAATTTTTATTTGCTTTATGTCGGTACGCTGTTGGATACAAAAATAGATGCAGAGTCCTTTCAAGAATCAGGTGGGGCACCCACAGAAAACACAAAGAAAAAATTATTGGACCTGGTTAAGGAATGTAGAAAGCATAGCACTGAGGCAAACCACTTTTTTTTTGCATTGCATGAGTACGGTTTTTTTACTTCTACCATAAAAAAATATATAGCGGAACAGAACATTGACCTGATTGTAATGGGAACCAGGGGAGCTTCGGGAATTAAAGAGAAAATACTGGGAAGCAATGCTGGTGATGTTATTACCAAAGTACAATGCAACACCCTTGTTGTTCCTGCCCAAGTTAAACTGTCCAAACCCAGGGAAATAGCTTTTCCCACAGATTTCAATATTTTTTATTCCCTACGTATTTTACACCCAATGGAAGAAATGGTGGAATTGGGAAAATCCAAGCTTCGGGTCATGAATGCGTTAAAGGAAGGGGACAGTCTAAACAAAGAGCAAGAGAAGAACAAAGAGCACCTTTTGGATTTTCTGGAGGATACATTGCCTGAAGCCTACAGTATGCATACCATTACAAGCCAAAAGGTTAAACCCGCCATACAATGTTTTATGGAGAGCCGCGAGATCGACATGATCGTGATGGTGGCCAAAAACCTAAACTTTATCCAACAAATCCTCTTTGATTCCATTGTGGAACAAATAAGTTTCCATACAAAAGTTCCATTCTTTGTGATTCACGAATAAACACTGTTTTTAACTGTTCATGAATTCCTTGGGAAGTTAAGAACCTATTTTTATGGCTTTATAATAGTTTGGGTATGTGATGTAGATCATAGTATTTGATCAACACCATAATTAGCTTTGTTAACAGCAGAAAGTTATTTAAATAATGGAATTATGATCAAAGTAGTATTGCCCACCGATTTCTCCGAAAACGCATTCCATGCCATTTCCCACGCGGTGAAATTGTTGGAGAATTCCACCTGTATATTTTATTTGGTACATGCATATACCCCGGCCATTTACAGGGTCGATTATACACTGGGAAGTCCTGGACAATTGGGTTTGCCTGATGATGAAAGATATCGGGCTGAGGAAGCCTTGGAAAACACCAAAAAGAAAATCCAGGCCCAGTTCAATGTATCAAAACACACCTTTGTTGCCCATGCGGCCTTTAATTCGTTGACAGACGAGATTGCATCAATTTCCCAAAAAGAAAAGATAGATTTTATTGTAATGGGAACACAAGGAGCAACCGGTGCCAAGGAGATTCTTTTTGGATCGAACACGGTACATGTGATTCAAAAATCGGACATTCCAATTTTGGCCGTTCCTTCTGGTTTTGAATATGAGCCCCCAAGGAATATTTTGTTCCCCACCGACTATGAAGTGGATTATAAAAAAGTCAATCTGGATTTCCTGCTCAAATTTTCAAGACTATGGCACTCCAAACTGCACATAATGCACGTAACCGCTCCAGAAGGTCTTAGTATTGATCAGACAGACCACAAAACCTATCTGCAAGGTAAGTTACTGGAACATAACCATAAGTTTTACGATTTACCGGACCAAGAATTGATAGAGGCCATTAATGGGTTTCAACAAGAAACCCCGGTGGAAATGCTCGCTATGGTAAAAAACAAACATACGTTCTTGGAACGCCTGTTTGTAGAACCGATAATCAAAAATATAGGTTTCCACAGCAAGGTTCCTTTTTTAGTACTTCCCATCAACCCGTAAACAAAAAGCCATGTTACAGATTTTAGTGTCAACAGATTTTTCCAACAACTCCTATAATGCATTGTATTATGCAGCACAGTTGTTCAAGGGCAAGGAATGCATATTTCATATTGTAAATGTGTGCAGTAGCGAGAATGATCCGGATATGGAAAAAGCGAAACTGGATTCAAGCCAAGGGTTGGACGCTTTGGTACACCGTTTGGTCCGAGATGTTGGAGAGAACAAAGAACACAGCTTTAAAAAAGTTTCCCTTTGCTCCGATATGACCAAGGGAGTTGCTGAATATGCCAAATCGAACAAGGTGGACCTTACCGTTATCGGAAATAAGGAACAAGAAGAGATAAAACATATATTGTTCGGGAATAATGCCATGCAACTGGTAAGGGAAATAACCGGTTGTCCCGTGTTGATTGTTCCCTTGGAGATTGATTTTAAAAATGTCGATAAAATCGCATTTACATCCAATTACGCGAGACCAATTGCGGAAAAGAACATTAAAACTCTCCAATTTTTTAGTGGTTTAACAAATAGTGCAATTGTCCCTATGGTGATTGAGGAAAATAAAGATGATCGCACGGCCAGGAAAAATAAGGTCGATTTTCTCAGGGCCATTTCCGAGAACAGTTCAAAAGAGGTTGCTTTACCAGTATTTGATGGCAAGGTGAACACCATTTTGGAATTTGTGGATCTCTGGAGTATAGATATGCTCTGCATGGTGTATTATCCGCATCATTTTTTCTTGGAGTTTATTGGAAAGGGTATTATAAAAGAGCTCAATACAAAATTGAAGGTACCCTTTTTGATTCTGCCGAACAGTTGACCAAAATCATGGTACAACATTTTGAAGTACTGTAATTTTCGCTAAAACAAAAACCATCATGAACAAGAGAATTTTGTTGCCTACGGACTATTCCAAAAATGCATTGAATGCCATTAGGTACGCATTGGAACTATACAGTAATGTGCGATGCGATTTTTATATACTCAATGCCTTTCATATTTCAGGATATACTTTGGACAGTATGAGGGTTCCCGAAATAGGGGAACCTTATTATGAAGCGGCAAAAAAAGAGTCCGAAGAAGGCATGGAACGATTGATGCAAATCATAAAGCTCCATCCTCAAAATAATAAGCACCAATTCCATACCATTACAACCTTCAACAGCTTAAGCGAGGCCATTAAAATTGTAATCGACAAAAAGGACATCGACATTATTGTAATGGGCACCAAAGGGATTACTGAATCCAAAGCCCGCATATTTGGTACCAATACCGTAAATGTGATGGAGCAGGTACGGGAATGCCCCGTTATTGCAGTACCCAACGATTATATGTTTCAAATACCAAGGGAGATTGTTTTTCCCACGGATTATAAAACCCCTTTTAAGAGAAAGGAAATAGGGGATTTAACAGAGCTCGCCAAATTGCACGATGCGAAGATTAACGTGGTGCACATAGATAAGGACAAGGATGGAAAACTCAGCCGAAAAGAAGAGATGAACAAGGAACTGCTGCAAGAAATTTTACAGGGTACAGATTATGAAATGCATTTTTTGCCCGCAGATAAGATCAGTGATGGCATCAACAAGTTTATAGAGGAGAATAATTGCGACATGGTGGCCTTTTTGAACAAAAAACATTTGTTCTTCGGGAGTATCCTTTCAAATCCCCTGGTAAAAAAGATAGGGTTTGATCCCCAAGTGCCCATTTTGGAACTGAACGATAACTAAAAAAGTTGAGATTATGAAACAAATAGGAATATGGTTGGACAAACTAGAAGCCAACGGAGTAATATTGGACAATGGAAAGGAAAGTCTTTTTAACATTCCTTCGGAACTGGAATTTTTTAACCCCAAGGGAGGATCACGGTCCAAAACCAGATGGGGTCCGCAAGATGTTATCCAGGATAGCAAATATCTTGAGAGGGAAAAACATCAGTTAAAAAATTATTTTGAAGAGATAGCCGAGCAGATTTCCGATGCGGACCAAATAGCCATTTTTGGACCGGCCGAAGCCCCGGAAAAATTTGTAGAGTCCCTAAAAGACAACCATCCAAAATTGGCCTCGAAGATAAAGACCACCAAAACGGTGGATAGCATGACCAAGAACCAGTTCAAAGCATTGGTAAAACAATCTTTTGGAATGGATGACCGGTATCCGGATGGCACTTAACTAGATCATCAATATGATTTAGATCATTTCACAATAACCGACCAAACCTTACATTCAATAGCAATTTAATAAAGGGCCATAATAATGTTAAGGGAGAGACAAATAGAGCTGATGCACGGAGAATTGCAAAATTGGAAATCCTATTTGCAGTTTATCGAAGGTGAAATGGTCTTTATCCAAGGGCTGTTGGACTCCTATGTATTTGAGCCATGTACTCCCAAACTCTTCGAGCGTCTGGAAACATTCAAAGAACATTTCAAGATTTCCAAGAGGAAAAGAAGATCACTGTCCGAAACCATTAAGAAACATGAAAATGGACTTGGTGGCATTTTTGAATGTGTAGACGATGAATGTGATGACCACTACTACCAAAAGCACCAGGAACTCAATAAGAAAATAACGGATTACATCAAAGCCTACATCAATCTTAAAAAGGAGGTTTATGATTATGCAGGGTCTGTGCTCAAAAAAAAGAAACCATCATACTGACTTGACCATGTTTTTGTAGCGTAAAATACAGTGCTTGTCGGATTGTCAAATATTCATTAATCAGTAAATTAAATAGTTATGTCACTTGTAAAATTGAACGGAAAGCGATTTCCATGGAACGAGAGATTGATTGATTTCTTCAATCGAGATGCATTTGTGGATGATGATTTTTTCAATTTGGAAAAAACCCATCCATCAATGAATGTTAAGGAACACAAAGATGGTTTTGAAATTGAATTTGCCGCACCTGGATTTGAAAAAAAAGATTTCAAGATCACTATAAAAGATGATGTATTGGAAGTTTCTGCACAAAAAGAAAAGGAAGAGACCAAGGAGGAAGAAAACTTCACCCGAAGGGAATTCAACTACAATGCATTTACGAGGACCTTGCAATTGCCCGCTTCGGTTGATCGATCAAAAGAAGTAAAGGCAGTTTACAAAAATGGTATTCTTAGGCTTAAAGTCCTTAAAATGGAAGAAGCCAAGAAAGAACAGAAAAAAATAATAGAGGTAGTGTAACCTGAGTTCGCGGTAGATGAACTTTCATCTGCCGCCCAAAAGCATTAAAATGATGGAAACAAAATCAAACAAAAGAAAATTTAGGGAATGGTTTAGTGCGGACGAGCTGCACGAAGAATCAAAAAGGTGGTCCTCTGAATTAAAATTTGCCCGTGATGAACAAAAATTTCTGAATCAAATGGTGAAGGACTATACATTGGACATTATAGATTCCGATATGTTCAAAAGCGTACAACCTGTAGTTGAATCCTTGGACAAATTGGAGAAAGACTTGGTGGATCTCTTCAAAAAAGTGCAATTGCACGAGAATCAACTTCAGATTATGGTAGATGAGGTAAACCAAGAAAAAATGGAGGAGGCCTACTTGGACACGCATAATGATCTGGGCAAGGAGATAGAAGATTACTTTGTAAAATATAGAGACTCCAAAACCAAAATATTCAATATCGTATCCAACGTAATCAAGCGCAAAAAGCAAAAAAGATTGTTGAACTAAGTTTATTTAGAAACAAAGCATATGAAAGTACTGGTGTATAGCGCCAAGGATTTTGAGATAAAAGAACTGAAAAAATCCAATGGTAACAAGCATAAGATCAAGTTCGTACCCGATACCCTGAACTCCACAACGGCAGTAATGGCAGCCGGGTACGATGCCATTTCAATTTTTTCAAACGACGAAGCGTCTTTGGTGGTTCTGGAGATTTTAAAGGAGCTGGGGGTAAAATACATTACCCTAAGATCAACGGGCTATAACAATGTCAGTGTTAAGTCCGCCAAACGAATAGGGCTTAAAGTGGCCTATGCTCCAGAGTATTCTCCCCATTCCATAGCAGAGCATGCGGTAGGTCTATTGTTGGCACTAAACCGTAAGTTGATCCAAGCCAATGCCCAAGTGAAACAACACAATTTTTTATTGGATGATTTGGTTGGACTTGATTTGAACGGAAAAACGGTTGGCATTGTGGGAACGGGTAGAATCGGTTCCATTTTGGTAAAAATATTCCATGCTTTCGGATGCAAGGTGGTAGCCAACGATGTGAAGCGGAACCAATATCTGGAAAATCATTATGATCTTGAGTACCTTCCTTTGGAAGAACTATGCAGAAGATCGGATGTAATCAGTATAAATGTGCCCCTAAATTATGAAACACACCACATTTTTTACGAACCATTGTTCTTGGCAATGAAGCCGGGAGCTTTATTGATCAATACGGCAAGGGGAGGTATCGTAAAAACGGAAGATGTTATAAGCGCATTAAAAGATGGCCATCTTGGAGGATATGCCACCGATGTTTATGAACATGAAAGAGGTGTGTTCTTTAGGGATAACAGTAAAACAGGATTAAACGATGCGCTTTTACAAGAATTGATCGCATTGCCCAATGTACTTTTAACGCCCCACCAAGCCTTCGCAACCAAAGAAGCCCTTGAAAGAATTGCGGAGACCACCATTTATAACCTCGATTGCTGGGAAGAAGGGAAAATCTGTAAAAACGAATTGGGTTACGAAACCATCTCGTTATAACAGAGGGCTCAACAATTTGGCAAAGCCTTGTGCCAATTTTTTAATCCAAGGTCTCTTTTTGTATTTTTCATAATCTGTTAGGACAGTGGATTTTTCGCAATCCTTTAAAAAATCAGATTTCATGCGTTTGCACAGGGCGGGGTCATAAACAAAGACTTGTGCCTCATAATTTTGCTGTAGGCTCCTGTTATCGAGATTTGCCGTACCAATACTGGCAATCTCATCATCGCACAGCATAACTTTACTGTGCAAAAAGCCATCATCGTACAAATATATCTTGATTCCGGCCTTAAGGTACGACTCGTAATAGGCCCTAACGCACCAGTCCACAAGTTTAATATCCGTACTGGACGACATTAAAATTCTCACATCGACCCCGCTTAATGCTGCGGTAATAAGAGCTTGTAAAATGGCATGGTTTGGAATGATGTACGGATTAACGATGTAAAGGTATTTCTCGGCACTATTGATGATGGAAAAAAAGGCCTGCTCCATTACATCAAAATCATCATCAGGGCCACTGGGAACTATTTGTAGCGAAGTACCTTTCTGGGGAGCCTTGTGCACCTTGAATGCAGCTATATCCACTTTATTTTCACTAGCAAGATACCAATCGCCTACAAAAACTCTGTTCAAATAATCAACAGCCTCACCTTCAATCCTCAAATGGGTGTCGTGCCATTTGCCCAATGCAGGATCCCCTTTCAGGTACTTATCCGAAATATTGATACCGCCTGTAAAACCGACCTTATTGTCGATTACAATAATTTTTCTGTGGTTTCGGTAATTCAACGCGCTAAGGAACCTACCAAATTTAAAAGGAAGAAATTGGGCGGTTTCCACCCCGATTTGCTTTAACCTTTTAAGGTATTTTTTACTCAAGGAGTAACTGCCAATCCCATCATACAACAATCGCACAGTAACATTTTCAGCTACTTTTCTTTCAAAGACCTCCAATAGCTTATCGGCCAAAATCCCGTCTTCAAAAATGTAATATTGTAGGTGAATGTGTTCTTTGGCTTCTTCCAGCGCCTCAAATATACTTTCAAAGGTATTCTTCCCATCTTTTAGCAATTCAAGTTCGTTAAGGCACGTAACCGGGCATTTTGAAGTATTGTTGATCAAGGAGGTTATTTTTTGTTTGTTGGCGGATAATTCTGAATGGCATTGGGCATTTTCCAATTCATCCAAAGGATTAAACTGATTTTTTAAAGAAAACATTTTAATTTTCCTTCTGTTTCTGCCGAACAAAATATAGAGGAGAGCGCCGGCCACGGGAATGGTAAAAATGGCCAACAACCAGGCCAAGGTCTTGCTGGGCCTAACCCCGTTCAAAAGCAGGCTAACAACCATCAAAAGGGCAATTATAATATAAAGTCCTATGAGAATGGGTATGAGCATTAATTGTATTGATTCATTAAAATTCATTGACAAGTTAATCAAACTATTTGGGCGATTGAACGCTTCTTTTTAACTAATGGTTTCAATATTTTGAAACGTTTGAAAGATTGACTGTTAAATAAAAATCAATAAAACTGTATCAAATAGGAGGAAAAGGATACCAAAAAGAGGTGAAGGTTGCATTTTATTAAAAAATAATGGTCAACTGTGATATAAATAAAAAATGGCAGCGCTTAGATAAGTATTGGAAAATTAAGGTTTCACCTCTTGTATTTTAGGTTAAAATTAACATAAAACTAGAGGAACACTACTTAATTTTAAAGCCTATGGGTTCGTACAGACCAATTTTAACATATACCCACCTATTTTAATTAAAAGTAAATCAAACAACTAACTTATGAAAAGAAGAGATTTTGTACAGTACGCTGGTATGGGTGCAGGAGCAATGATGATGCCTTCGCTTCTTTTGGGGAACGATATTCCTGCAGAAGCGCTACTCGAACCAGGTATGGATACCGTACTTAAAAAGAAAATGGCAGATGTTGCCCTAAATACGGCAAAGTCCATGGGGGCCACCTATGCAGATGCCAGAATAGGGAGATATTTGAACCAATATGTTTTTACTAGGGAAGATAAAGTTCAGAACGTGGTGAATACAGAATCGTTCGGAATTGGGATCAGGGTTATAGCCAACGGAACTTGGGGCTTTTCCTCGACCAATGATGTAACCGAGGACGGTATAAAAATGGCTACCCAACATGCTGTTTCCATTGCCAAGGCCAATTCCAAGATTCAAAAAGAACCCGTAGTATTGGCTCCAGTTGAGTCGCATGGCGAAGTTTCTTGGAAAACTCCCATAAAAAAGGACTTTAAAGAAGTACCCATCTCCGAAAAAGTTGATTTGCTTTTGAATGCAAATGCGGCTGCCATGGAAAATGGCGCCAACTTTGTAAATTCCGCCCTTTTTATGGTGAACGAGCAAAAGTATTTTGCCTCTACCGATGGATCATACATTGATCAAGACGTACATCGTATTTGGCCAACCTTTAATGTTACGGCCATTGACCGTGCAGCAGGTAAATTCAAGAGCCGTCAGGCATTGAGCGCACCAATGGGTATGGGCTACGAGTACATGGACGGCCTGGAATCGGAAAAACTCTCCGGACCAGAAGGCATCACCTTATACAACAGAAGCTACGATATTATAGAGGACGCCACCATGGCGGCCAAACAGGCCAAGCAAAAATTAACGGCAAAATCGGTTGAAGCCGGTAAGTACGATTTGGTTTTGGAACCAAACCACCTTGGATTGACCATTCACGAATCTGTAGGCCACCCGTTGGAATTGGATCGTGTACTGGGTTACGAGGCCAACTACGCAGGTACCAGTTTTGCTACATTGGACAAATGGAAATCAAAAGACTTTAATTACGGAAGCAACATCGTAAACTTGGTTGCGGACAAGACCCAAGTAGGATCTTTAGGCGCCGTAGGTTATGATGATGAGGGCGTAAAAACCAAAAAATGGGATTTGGTCAGAAACGGAACCTTGGTGAACTATCAGGCCATTCGCGACCAGGTGCATATGATCGATCAAAACGAATCGCACGGATGCTGCTACGCCCAAAGTTGGGAAGATGTGCAGTTCCAACGTATGCCCAATGTTTCCTTGGAACCGGGTACGGAAAAATATTCCTTGCAGGATATGATCAAGGATGTGGACAAAGGCATCTACATTTTGGGCCGTGGTTCGTACTCCATTGACCAACAACGTTACAACTTCCAGTTTGGAGGAACCTTGTTCTACGAAATCAAGGACGGTGAGATTGTAGGTATGCTCGATGATGTAGCTTATCAATCCAATACCCAGGAATTCTGGAATTCTTGCGTCAAAATTTGTGATAAGGACGATTACAGATTGTTTGGTTCCTTCTTCGATGGAAAAGGGCAGCCTTCACAGGTAAGTGCCGTTTCACACGGTAGCTCCACGTCAAGATTCAACGGAGTCAATGTAATTAACACAGGTAGGACCATTTAAGGTTTATTCAAATTAAATAATAAGACAATGGCTATATATACAAAAGAAGAAGCAAAAAAGATTTTGGAAAAGGCGTTGAGTTTTTCCAAGGCCGATGCCTGCGAAATAAACCTAAGTGGAAGTAACAGCGGTAATATCCGATATGCAAGAAATACCGTATCCACTGCAGGATATAGATCAACACAAAGTTTGGCGGTACAATCAAGTTTTGGTAAAAAAGTAGGTACAGCCACCATCGATGAGTTTGATGATGCATCGTTGGAAAAAGTGGTGAGAAGGGCTGAAGAATTGGCCCGATTGTCACCGGAAAACCCTGAGTTTATGTCTCCTTTGGGACCACAGGAATATGATGAAGCGATTACATATAAGGAAGCTACCGCCAATGTAACACCAGAGTTCAGGGCAGAGGTCGCCAATAAAAGCATTGTTCCCGCAGCGGCCAAAGATGTGACCGCAGCAGGTTTCTTGGACGATTCTGCCCAGTTTTCGGCCATGATCAATTCCAACGGACTGTTTGCTTACAATCAATCTACCGATGTGGACTTTACAGTAACCATGCGTACCAACGACGGTACAGGATCAGGCTGGGTGACCAGGGATTACAACGACATCTCCAAGTTTGATGCGGACGAAGCATCAAAAACGGCGATAGACAAAGCAGTAATGTCCAGAGAAGCCCAAGCCATAGAACCTGGAAAGTACACGGTAATTTTGGAACCGGCAGCATCGATTGGCCTATTGGAAAATATGTTCCGATCTTTTGATGCACGATCTGCCGATGAGGGTAGAAGTTTTATGTCCGCAAAAGAAGGGGGTAATAAAATTGGGCAAAAAATAGTGGACGAACGTGTTAATATTTGGTCAGATCCCTTACATCCCGATGTACCGACCTCCACTTGGAACGGAGCAGGGCAACCTTTAAAGAAAACCAGTTGGATAGAAAATGGTGTGGTGAAGAACCTGGCCTACAGCCGTTACTGGGCAGAAAAGCAAGGCGTAGACCCCGTGCCATTCCCAAGTAATGGAATAATGGAAGGTGGGGACGAAAGCCTTGAGGATATGATCAAGGGCACCAAAAAGGGTATTTTGGTGACTCGTTTTTGGTACATTAGAAGTGTGGACCCACAGACCTTATTGTACACTGGTTTGACCAGGGACGGTACTTTTTATATTGAAAACGGGGAAATCAAGTTTCCTGTCAAAAATTTTAGGTTCAACGAGAGCCCGATTATTATGTTGAATAATTTGGAATCCCTTGGGCAACAAGTACGTGTCGATGGAAACTTAATACCTTATATGAAGATTCGTGACTTTACGTTCACCAGTCTTTCGGATGCGGTATAATTACTAAGAATTAAAACAAACTGGTGGTCAGGTTATCCTTGACCGCCAGTTTTTTATTTTGGCAACGATTTTAGCCTACCACCTAAATGGCATTGGACAACGAATTCTTTTTTACACGATTGCAGTATGAGTCAGGGGATTGGGATGTGGATCAGCGTATGCCCTCCAATTTACTGAATTCCCTGGTCGAGTACACCACCTTAAAGGTGGATACTCAGGAGAAGATTATCACCCTTGCCAGCGACGATATTTTTAAAAGCCCATTCTGTTATATCTCGGGCCATAAATTGGTCCAGTTTACCAAAAAGGAACGCGAAAATTTTGAAAAATACGTGCGCAACGGTGGTTTTGTTTTTGCTGATGACTGTAACCACGATATTGATGGTCTTTTTGCCAAATCGTTCGAACGCCAAATGGAAGAAATATTCGGTCCGGGTGAACTTCGAAAAATTCCCAATGACCACGAAATCTATACCATTTTCTTTGAGTTTGATGATGGCCCTCCCACCACATCCCAAGAACTTAATGGTTGGGGAGATGACCTAGTGCACGATTACCTTAAGGCCATCATAATAAATGGAAGGATCGGTGTGCTATACAGCAACAAGGACTATGGCTGCGAATGGGATTACGATTTTAGAAACAAACGCTGGTACAAAATAGACAATACCCGATTTGGGGTGAATATTGTACTATATGCTTTAACCTCTTAACGATACTAATTTGGATAAAGAACTACAACAGATTGCAAGTGAAGTAGAAGGGCTTTCGGAAAAGCTGACCGCCCTTAAAAAAGAAATCGGCAAAGTAATTATTGGTCAAGAAGAGACCGTTTCCCAATTGCTCATCACATTTCTTGCAGGCGGCCACGCCTTGCTCGAAGGTGTGCCAGGACTTGCTAAAACATTGATGATCCGAACGCTCTCCAACGCCATCGACTTAAAGTTTAAACGGATACAGTTTACCCCCGATTTAATGCCATCGGATATTATCGGAACAGAAATTTTGGAAGAGGACCATAGCACGGGCAAAAAGTTCTTCAAATTTAACAAAGGACCCATCTTCTCTAACATCATTTTGGCGGATGAGATCAACCGAACACCACCAAAAACGCAGGCGGCACTTTTGGAGGCCATGCAGGAGTTCGAGGTGACTTATGGGGACAAAACGTATTCCTTGGACAAGCCATTTTTCATTTTGGCTACACAAAACCCCATTGAACAATCGGGAACTTTTGTGTTGCCGGAAGCACAGCAGGATAGATTCTTGTTGTACATCAAAATAGGATATCCAACGGACGAAGAAGAAACACAAATTTTAAAGGCCACTACGGGAACCAAAAAAGCCCAATTGAATAAGGTATTGTCAGGAGACGATATCGTGAGATTGCAACAACTGGTTCGAGAAGTTTCTATCAGCGATGGGTTGATTCAATATGTAAGTGATGTAATCCGTGCCACACGACCCGATACGACTTCCGTGGACTACGTGAAACAGTGGGTGGATTGGGGCGCAGGCCCACGTGCAGGTCAGGCAATGATTTTGACCGCGAAGGCGAATGCACTTTTGGAAGGTAGATTGGCCGTTACGCTGGAAGATTTACAAAAAGTAGTCTTACCTGTATTGCGGCACAGGGTACTCGTAAACTTTAGGGCCGATGCCGAAGGAATCACCTCGGATATGGTCACAAAAGAAATACTGAAAGCAGTTCAATTAAGGGATAAATAATGGCATCAAGGGACTACCACGACCTTTTAAAACCTGAAGTCATCAATACCGTATCGGGCCTTAGCCTGATCTCGCGTATTGTGGTGGAAGGATACACTTCCGGTCTGAACCGGAGCAAAAGTGTGGGGCCCGGAATGGAATTCAGTCAATACCGTGGTTATGAACCTGGGGACGACCTACGATTGCTAGATTGGAAGATGTTGGCCCGTTCAGGTCGCTATTACATCAAACAATCCGAAGTGGAAAGTCACGTTACCGTGAAATTTATCGTGGATGCAAGTGCTTCCATGGATCACAAAGAAGATGGCATTTCCAAATTGGAATTTGCTCGGATAATGGTTGCTTGTTTGTCACATATGGCTCAAAAACAAGGCGATTCCGTAGGGCTTTTTGCACTCAATGAAGATGATTTTGTGAGTATCTACCCCAAAGCGGATAAGAAACATTTCAACCGTTTGCTGTTGGAGTTGTTGAGGATTTCCACCAAGGGGAAATGGCCCGAACTCTCCATTGCATCGAGAAGAATCCACAATAGGGGAGAAAAGGAGTTGGTATTTTTCCTGACGGATATGTACGAAGATGTTTCCGAACTGTCCGATTTTGTAAAAAGCCTGAAGACTGCCAAAAATGAGGTCGTTGTTCTTCAAATTATGTCTGGAAAAGAAATGGATTTTGATTATAAAAAGTCCGTCACTTTTGAAGATTTGGAAACTGGAGCCAAGGTCAAAGTGGATGTAAACAAGGCCAAAACAGCCTATTTAAAAGCTTTGGACGAAAAAGTAAATCAAACCAAAGAACAATTGCTATCCCAAGGAGTATATTATCATCTGTTTAGAATGGACAATGACTTGGGCGATGCATTACAATTATTTTTAAAAGAACGAATACGATTAGTGTAAATGGTTTTTGCGAATCCGTCATATCTCTGGGCACTTTTGGGACTTTTGGTTCCCTTGGCTATCCATTTGTGGAGTAAAAAGGAGGCGAAGACCATAAAAATTGGAAGTATCCAGTTGTTGGACGAATCCAATTCGCGGCAATCCAGTAGTATTCAATTGAACGAATGGTTGTTGCTATTGTTACGAATGTTGATTATAGCTTTGATTGTTTTATTGATGGCAGGCCCACAATGGCGCACCAAAGGCAATCAAAAACAAATAACCTATCTGGTGGAATCGTCTATTGCCAATGAAGCATCCATCAGCTCTGTTTTGGATAGCTTACAAGAGGATTCCCCTGTTTTTCTTTTGAAAAATGGATTTCCTGAGTGGGAAGTTGATGCCGATTATCAATCGGACAAGGAACAGCCCAACTATTGGCAATTGGTTCAAAAAATGGATTCGTTGCGTTCGGATAGTATTGTGGTTTTCACAAAAGCACTGGTCAAAGGAATCAAATCGATGCGGCCCAATACCCAAAAGAAAATCCATTGGGTGGTTATGGAATCAGAAGAAGCTAAAGATAGACCCTTATTGGCTTTTAATCGTGAATCAGGAGTTGAATTGATAACCGTTTCAAGCAGTGGTAGAGCGACCAAATTCAATAAAGAAGCATTGGAGGAGGGCTTTGAAATCACCAACGATAGCCTCCGTTTACTTTCCGATGAACCTATCACCGTTCCCTTAAATACATTGGATACAATTCAAATCAATTTGTATGTGGCGGACGATTTTGAACGCGAAGGAAAATATATGGAGGCGTCTTTTAGGGCATTATCGGCATTTTTGAAGCGTGAAATTGTTGTTCACAAAGAAGATGAACCGACGAGTGATCAAGCTAATTTGAACATTTGGTTGAGCAATGAACCTAAGTATAATTTAGAGGGTAAATGGTTGGTGTATCAAGAAAATCCTTTGGCAAAACAATTGATTGAATTATCCCCTCGGGAAAACTTATTTTATCTAACATCAAGATTGAACCCCAAAAACACGGTCGACCAACACTTGCCCGAACAGTTACTCACCATTTTAGGGCTGGATAATGATTTAAAAGCTGTGGTAACCAATGTGGATGCAAGACAATTGGACGAAGCTGAACTTAAACCCAATTATGTGGAACCAAAACGAAAAAGGGAACGGGCAACTTTACTTGATATTTCCCTCTGGGTATTCTGCTTTCTGGCTATGCTAATGATCGTTGAACGTTTGCTATCAAACTATAAAAAACAATGATGGGAGCAGGGGCGATAGAACAATTTCAGAAACGATGGCAGCAATTCAAATATGTGGAAGGATTGCTCTATGCTGTTGGATTTGGTGGTTTTGTGTACCTGTTGACCCATAATATTTTCTATGGAATTCTTGGTTTGCTAATGGCATCGGGAATTGCCTTTTGGATTTTAAAACCTTGGAAAATAAGTTCGGAAAATGCCGTAGGCTATATTGATGCGCACTTACCCGAAGCGGGATTTAGTAGTGGACTATTATTGTCACCAACCCATGAACTTTCCGATCTGTCCAAATTGCAGCAATATCGGGTGGCCACGCAATTGGAACCTGTTTTGTCCAAATTGAGACCGCCCCACAACCTATTAAAGGCGGCTCTTGTGATGTTTGGATTGATACTGTTGGGACTTGCCGGCAGATTTGTACTGACCAAGTTTGGAAATCCATCGGGAGGAGATTCATCAAATACCGAACAAATCACTTTTGCTCCGAAAGATACTTTGTCCACTACTGCTGAAATCCCAGAATTGATAGCGACCAATATCACGATTGCATATCCAGCATATACAAGAAAAAGGACGTTGAACACTTCGGCTCCCAACATTAAAGCTGTGGAAGGTTCAAGAGTCACCTGGAATCTTGAATTCGATGGTGATGTGCAAGAGGTGGAGATGGATTTGATGGGCG
Source organism: Flagellimonas sp. L-11 (assembly GCF_056857735.1). Classification (NCBI taxonomy): domain Bacteria; kingdom Pseudomonadati; phylum Bacteroidota; class Flavobacteriia; order Flavobacteriales; family Flavobacteriaceae; genus Flagellimonas; species Flagellimonas sp. L-11. Next base: position 12,136 of record NZ_JBSXNR010000027.1, on the reverse strand, counting down.
AGCGCATCGGTTTTACAAAAACACAAGAATCATATCGATTGACCAAAAAACTAGAGGCTTCAGGCTTTTACAGTTTCACTTTTAAAGATGATAGTGGGAATGACTACGTAAGCGATTTGTATTCCATGGAAATGGTGACCGATGAACCACCAATGGTTCAAATTGAAGGCTTGGACAACTATACCTATTTTGAGTTTGATGATGATAAACGTTTGATGCTCAACACCAACATTTCTGATGATTTTGGAATTGATGATACCTACATTATTGCAACAGTGAGCAAAGGCTCTGGTGAATCGGTTAAATTTCGAGAGGAAACCGTCCGTTTTGATGCGGCTATTCCCAAAGGGAATAAACGAACCCAATTACAGCAAGCTTTGGATTTGGATGCCCTTAAAATGGACCCGGGGGATGAACTCTATTTTTATGTGGAGGCGCTGGATCAAAAAACACCAACACAGAACATTGGACGTAGCGAGACCTATTTCGCTGTAATCCGAGATACGGTATCCGATGCTTTTGTGGTAGAGGGGAACTTGGGCGTGGATTTAATGCCCGACTATTTTAGGAGCCAACGCCAATTGATCATCGATACAGAAAAACTCATTGCGGACAAACCAAATACTTCTGAAAAAGATTTCAAGTCTAGGAGCAACGAATTAGGTTTTGATCAAAAACAATTGCGTTTAAAGTATGGACAGTTTATGGGAGATGAGACCGAAATGCAAGCAGCACCAGGGCAAGTTTCTTCAACTGAAGCAGAAGGAGATGGCCATGCGGGTGAGGAAGGCGAAGACCTTTTGGATGAATACAGTCACAGGCACGATAGCGATAACGAACACAATTTGGTCCAGGAGCAAGAACACGGTCACGAGAATGGGGAAGAAGAGGAAGACCCCCTGCACGATTATTTGCACAACCATTCGGACCCGGAAGCGTCGACCCTGTTCGAAAAATCATTGAAGGCAAAGCTTCGGGATGCGTTGAACATTATGTGGGATGCTGAACTCCATTTACGACTTTACGAACCTGAAAAATCATTGCCGTACCAATATGACGCCCTTAAAATAATTCAAGACATAAAAAACAGTGCGCGAATTTATGTGCATCGCATCGGTTTTGACCCACCGCCCATTAAAGAGGAAAGTAGGTTGAGCGGGGATATTGGGGATATTACCAATTTTGATAAAAAGGAAGCGTTTGAATATCAAATGCCCTTTACTTCAACGAGGGAAACCATTGCTCGTTTGGAACGTTTGATTTTAGGTGAAAAGCAGTTTGATGACCGCGATAGTGCCCTTTTTATTGACGCAGGAAATGAACTGGCGCCAAAAGCAATTTCCGAACCGCTCAAATATTTAAAAGTACTTCAGGGTTTACGAGATCTTGAAAAAGTTGCAAATAGAAACAAAGAAAACTTTAAAGCGGTTCAAAAAAACCTATTGGAAGTACTTCCCGAGGTAGCGGACAATCCGATGAAAAGGGCCGAATACCAAGACGAAATCAATCTATTGTATCTAAAGGAATTGGGAGTTTATGAGTGATGGGGCGATGTTTATGAACCAAAATCTTTTGTGGCCCGTGATTTTGATCGGTCTGGTACTATGGGCGGTTTTTATCTTGAAAGAATGGTCGCAACGAAAAGAGCAAAGGTTTTGGGTAAAATTGATTACAGCGTTTTTGGCGATTGCCTCATTGGCGATGATCGTACTGAAGCCGAGTACTTGGCAAAAATCAACCAACGGAAAAGGCGTTGTTTTGACCGAAGGATATCGACCTACTCAGTTGGATAGTTTAAAATCAATTTACAAACGCATACAAACCGAAGCGTATTCCAAAGGAAGAACATTGTCCATTGTGGAAGATGTGGACTCTTTGTTTGTTCTTGGTCATGGTTTGGCACCTTTTGATTTTTGGCAGGTGAAGGATGAATACGTTGCCTTTTTGGGCGGTGAAGCGGTGGCAGGATGGACGGATATTTCGTATAAAACCGAAATTCCACTGGGCGAAGTTTTATCCGTTAATGCCAAATATTCCCAACCAAAAGAGGGGCATTGGGCCATTTTGACCGATAATGGGGGCAATCCCTTGGATTCAGTGCTTTTAAGAGAAGCGAAGGGGCAGCGAGTAACACTTAAGGCCAATCCTAAAGCAAGCGGACAGTTTGTTTACCATCTTTTGGAGAAAAATGACAAAGGCATATTATCCGATGAGCCACTGCCCGTTCAAATAGTGGAGGGGAAGCCCTTAAAGATTTTGATGGTCAATACGTTTCCCACTTTTGAGACGAAATACCTTAAAAATTTCTTGACAGAGAATGGACATGAGGTGCTGGCTCGGACACAGCTTACCAAAGGTAAATACAAGTTTGAATATTTTAATGGGGCATCGAATCCCATTTATGGTTTTACCGAGGAGCATTTGAAAGATTTTGACCTTTTAATCATTGATACAGACTCCTACACGGGGCTTGGAAGTGCCTCAAAAGCGGCAATGGAGAAGGTTGCCAAAAGTAATGGACTTGGTATTTTTGTCCAACCCAGTGAAAGTTTGTTCCGGCTTTCCGTAAATCACTTGCCATTGCGGTTCAATCGTGATTTTATTACTGAGATTTCTTTGGGTGAACCAGCGCAAACCCTTCAAAAATATCCGTATAATTTTCAACAGGATGTTCCGGCACAAGAAATTTTGGTGGACTCTTTGGCGGTAGCGACCTCTGTTCCCGTGGAAAAAGGTAAAATGGGCACTACGGTGCTTCAAAACACCTATCAGTTGGTTTTGGATGGAAAGGAGGAGCTTTATGCCCGTATCTGGACTCAAATTCTTGATGAAATAGTAAGGGAACAGCATACGGTAGTGGAATGGAAAGCTGTAACCCAAACCCCAAGACCAGACGAACCTTTCGAGTTTGAATTGCGAACCTCGTTAAACAGTTTTGAGGTCAAAACCGATGAAGGGGCATATATTCCCTTGCTTCAAGATGGTTTGGTGTCCAATAAATGGACCGGAATTGCATATCCGCGAAAAAGGGGATGGAACCAACTTGAGGTTTCCAAAGATACCATAGCTCATTATTCATACTACGTTTTTGATGAAGACCAACGTGGATATGTTACAAGGTCAGAAACCTTGGAAGCCAACCTTCGCGAATTTGGCACTCAAAACAATTTTAGCACTTCTGTTTCAACATCAAAAAAAGCCTTGAGACCAATTTCATCAGTATGGTTTTATGGTGTGCTTCTTTTGTGTTTGGGTTGGTTATGGTTGGAGCCTAAGCTGTTTAACTAGGGTTTTTAAAGCTACATTCAAGGTGGTTGCAAGAACAAGGTTGTACTTAGTATAATTTCTATTTATAAGTATATTCATTTGGCTCAATATGGATGAGTACATGTCCTAGATTGGGAATTTCTTTTCGTAAATAATCTTTTAGATTATGAGCGATCCAATGGCCTTTTTCCACAGAAATTCTCCCATCTACAATAGCATGAAGATCTACATGGTATCTCATCCCGGACTTGCGGATAAAACATTTTTCGGTTCCTAAAACTCCATCTACTTGCGAAGATTTTTTCCGGATCTCTAAAATTAGTTCATCATATTGGTGCTCGTCCATGATCTCACCGAGTGCGGGACGAAATATCAAATAACTATTGTAAAGGATAAAGACTGATGCCAGAAGGGCGGCCCAATCATCTGCTGTTTCATAGCCCTCGCCAAATAGAAGCGCAATGGAAATCCCCAAAAATGCCATTACGGAGGTTATCGCATCGCTCCTATGGTGCCAGGCATCTGCCCGCAACGAGGAACTTTGGGTTTGTTTACTTTTTCTGATGACTACTTGAAATGAAATTTCCTTCCAAAGAATAATACCGCCCAAAACAATCAACGTCCAAGGTTCTGGAACTTTGTGCGGGGTTTGAATATGCTGGATACTTTCGTATGCAATGATTGTTGCGGATGTTACCAAAAAAGCAACAACAATAAATGTGACCAGGGGTTCTATTTTTCCATGCCCGTAAGGATGGTTCTCATCTGGTGGTTTTTCGGCATATTTGAAGCCGAGCAAAACCAAAAAGGACGAAAAAATATCGGTGGTGGATTCTATGGCGTCAGCAATTAGCGCATAGGAATTCCCAAAATATCCGGCCAAACCTTTTATCAAGGCCAACCCTATATTACCAAAAATACTAAAATAAGTAGTTCGTATGGCGGTTTTTTCGTTGCTCATATCATTTTTCGGTCAGATGCTGCTAAGATCGTGAATACAGATTAAAGCTGTGGTCAAAAAAATCCCCGACACTTGATAAGTTTTAAGGTCGGGGATTCTAAATAAAACAGAATGATCAGGTGTACTTAACAATTATGATATTGCAGCTTGTGCAGCTGCCACCCTAGCAATAGGAACTCTAAATGGAGAACAGCTTACATAGTTCATCCCTACTTTTTGGAAGAAGGCTATGGAACTTGGTTCCCCTCCATGTTCCCCACAGATGCCAACTTTAAGGTTGGATTGTGTTTCACGACCTCGTTTGGTGCCCAATTCCACTAATCTACCCACACCTTCTTGGTCCAATACCTCAAAAGGGTCCGCTTTCAAGATGCCTTTTTCAAGGTAGGTAGGTAAGAATTTCCCTGAATCGTCCCGGGAATATCCAAAGGTCATTTGGGTAAGGTCGTTGGTTCCGAAAGAGAAGAAATCCGCATTTTCTGCAATTTTATCGGCTATCAATATGGCCCTTGGGATTTCCATCATGGTACCTACGGAATACTCCACGGTGTCCTTGCGTTTTTTAAAGACCTCTTGGGCAGTCGCATCAATAATTGCTTTTTGTTGCACAAACTCTTCAACGGTTCCTACCAATGGAACCATTATTTCAGGTTTTACATGGATACCATCTTTTTTTACACTGAGCACAGCTTCCAAAATGGCCTGTGTCTGCATTTCGGTGATTTCGGGATAGGTGTTCCCCAATCTGCATCCACGGTGTCCCATCATCGGGTTGAACTCTTCCAGTTCGGCCACTTTACTTTTTACGGCGGCCAAAGAAATATGCAGCTCTTCGGCCAACTCTTTTTGGGTGGCCAATTGGTGGGGTACGAATTCATGCAAAGGTGGGTCCAGTAGCCTAATTGTTACAGGGAGTCCTTCCATGGCCCTAAAAATTCCTTCAAAGTCGTTTCGCTGCATGGGAAGAAGCTCCTTTAATGCCTGTTTACGGCCTTTTACGGTATCGGCCAAAATCATTTCCCGCATAGCTTTGATGCGGTCCACCTCAAAGAACATGTGCTCGGTACGGGTCAAACCAATGCCTTTTGCCCCAAAATTACGTGCTATCAGAGCATCCTTTGGAGTATCGGCATTTGTTCTTACCTCCATGGTGGCGTAGTTATCGGATAGTTCCATCAACTCTGCAAATTCGCCACTCAATTCCGGTTCCTTGGTGCCAACCTTACCTTCCAAAATGTTACCTGTTGAGCCATTGATGGAAATCCAATCCCCTTCATGGTACTCATGGCCATTAACTTTAAGGGTTCGGGTTTTGTAGTTGATCTTTAAAGCGCCGGCCCCGGAAACACAGCATTTACCTATACCTCTGGCCACAACCGCGGCATGCGATGTCATTCCTCCGCGGGCAGTAACAATCGCCTTGGCAATGTTCATTCCCTCTACATCTTCTGGAGAGGTTTCCACTCGCACTAGAATACTGTTTTTAAACTTATCGGCCTCATCGGCAAAGAAAACGATCTGACCGGTAGCCGCACCCGGTGATGCCGGCAAACCTTGTGCAATTACTTCGGCTTCTTCCAAGGCTTTGGGATCAAAGACAGGATGTAAAAGTTCGTTTAGTTTGTTGGGCTCTATGCGCAATAGGGCTTTTTTTTCATCGATCAGCCCTTCTTTGAGCAAGTCCATGGCGATTTTTACCATGGCGGCACCGGTACGCTTACCATTACGGGTCTGCAAAATCCAGAGTTTACCCTGTTGAATGGTAAATTCCATGTCCTGCATGTCTTGGTAATGCGTTTCCAGTTTGTTCTGGTATTCGAACAGTTCCTTATAAATGTTGGGCATCAACTCTTCCAAAGATGGATAGCTTTCCTTGCGTTCTTCCTCATCTATTTGAGCCAGTTTGGCCCAACGTTGTGATCCCAACAATGTAATTTGCTGAGGGGTACGAACTCCGGCAACCACATCTTCCCCTTGTGCGTTAATAAGGTATTCCCCATTGAACACATTTTCACCGGTTCCGGCATCCCTGGTAAAGCAAACCCCGGTTCCGGAATCCTCCCCCATGTTACCGAAGACCATGGCCTGCACATTTACAGCGGTGCCCCAATCTTCGGGATAACCGTGCATTTTTCGATAATAGAGGGCGCGGTCGCCGTTCCAGCTATCGAATACCGCGGTAATGGCACCCCAAAGCTGGTCCCATGGATTGGTCGGGAAGGGTTTCCCCGTTCTTTTTTTTACGATTTCCTTAAAGTCATACACTAAATCCTGAAGGTCTTGAACGGTAAACTGGGTGTCCTGCTCAATTCTTCGCTTGTCCTTTAAATGATCTATGATTTCTTCAAAGGGGTCAAGGTCGTCCTTGGATTCTGGTTTGAGACCCATTACCACGCTACTGTACATTTGAATGAAACGACGGTAGGAATCCCAGGCAAATCGCTCGTTGCCCGTCATTTTAATGACACCTTTAATGGATTCATCATTCAGACCCAGGTTGAGGACGGTATCCATCATGCCGGGCATGGAGACCCTTGCCCCGGAACGTACTGAAATCAATAGTGGGTTTTCATCATCGCCAAAAATGGTTCCCATGGTTTCCTCAATACGGGTTATGGCAGCCCGAACCTCGGGTTCAATACGATTTATTACGGCGTCTTTGCCCTCTTCGTTGTATTGCGTACAAACTTCTGTTGTTATAGTAAAACCGGGAGGTACAGGAATACCGATACGGCTCATTTCGGCCAAGTTGGCCCCTTTGCCACCGAGCAGTTCCTTCATATCGCGACCGCCATCAGCCTTTTTGTTACCGAAGGAATATACGCTGAGTTGGTTTGCTGTGAGTGTTTCCATCTTTTTATCTATTAAGAGATTGATAAATGCTAAAATCCATATGTAAAATTAGCTGCTTCTTGATCTTCAGAACATGATAAAAATCAGGGTTTTACCCCTTACAGCTGTTTAAACCTTGATTTTGTCTTTTTAAAAAGTGATTGATTAAGTACGATGGATAGCAAGTAGATTTTTTAAAAAAACTTGGAACAAATGATATTGGTACATGAGAAAAAGCCAACGTATGAAAAAAATATTTGATGGTTAAATGTTAAAAATCAGGTGTTTAGGAAAAAACTGACAAATATCATCTTTTAAGAATTTTCCGTAAAGGATCTTTGACCCAACAAAAAACAAGAACTATGCAATACCATACAACACACCGACAGTCGCTTTTAAAAGCAGCAATCCTTTGGATAACATTTGCCCTTGTACCACTTGCACTTTCCGCACAAAACTTTAAGCTCAACAATGCTGAAGGGGAAGTTATGGTAACAGGAACTTCGACCCTTCATGATTGGGAAGAGGTGGCAGAACAAAAATCAGGTTCAATTACATTGGACAATACAGGAGAGCTTCCAAAAATCAACGCTTTAAAGTTTACGGTTGAAGCCGAGAGCCTAAAGAGTGGAAAGGGAGCCATGGACAAGAATACTTACAAAGCACTCGAAACCAAAAAATACAAACAAATTGTATTTGAGTTGAAAAGTGTGAAAAGTGTTTCCCCGATCACCGCTACCTCTGATAGATACAAGGTGGTCGCCACGGGCAACCTTACCATTGCGGGAAGCACCAATACCATTGATTTGCCCTTTAATCTAACGATTAAGGATGATAGGGTGCTGCTCGAAGGCAAGAAACCTTTAAAAATGACAGATTACAACATAGAACCCCCCAAGGCACTTTTGGGTACCATTACCACAGGTGATGAGATCGAGGTTCTCTTTAACACCGTTTGGAAATAACTAAATCGTAATACTCAACTAATAAATTTAACGTAATGAAAAAATACACAAAATTCGGATTATTGGGCGCTGCATTTCTTGTAGGGCTTATGGGATATTCCCAAAATCGTCAACTGGACAATTTCCGCTCGCCGGACAAAAATGGAGTAAATGTTTTTGAAGCTCCAAAAGATACTGTAAGTACCTTTGATGGGGTAAAAGTAAGAGTGGGTGGATCATCTACTTTACAGTTCCAAGCAGTAGATCATGAAAACTCGGGGGCCGTAGAGCTTATCCCGATAGGGGACAACTTTAACCTGGCAACCGCAAACTTGGATTTGGATGTGGCCTTGGCCAAAGGTGTGAGAATGCACTTGAGAACTTACTTGTCATCCCGTCACCACCCAGAACCTTATGTAAAGGGAGGGTATTTCCAAGTGGACAACTTGGATTTCATTAGCCCTGGACTTTTGGAAGAAGCCATGAAGTACCTGACCATAAAAGTGGGACACATGGAAAACAACTATGGTGATGCCCATTTTAGGAGAACCGACAACTCGCAAGCCATGCACAACCCATTTGTTGGTAACTTGATCATGGATGCGTTTACCACAGAGGTTGGTGGAGAAGTTTACTTCCAAAAAAATGGATTCATAGGTATGTTCGGGCTTTCCAACGGTAAATTGAACCAAGCAGTGAACAATCCAGAAACCACAGGAGCCTCAATATTGGCCAAATTGGGATACGATAGTCAAGTGACCGAGGATTTGAGACTTAGGTTTACCGGTTCCATGTACAGCACAAACAAATCCGCCAGAACATATCTTTATAGTGCCGATAGGGCAGGGTCTAGATACTATTTGGTGATGGAGGATGTTGACGCTTCTACATCGGGCAATTTTAGATCGGGCAGATACAATCCAGGTTTCAACAACGAAATCACTGCCTTTATGATCAACCCGTTTGTAAAATATAAAGGATTGGAGTTTTTTGGAACCTTTGAAAGTGCTTCTGGAAAAACTGATGCTGAAACCGATGATAGAAATGCTACGCAATTGGCAGGTGAGTTGATCTACCGATTCGGCAACAATGAAAATTTCTACTTGGGAACTCGATACAATACTGTAAATTCAGACGACCCATCAGGATCGGAAGTAACGATAGATAGATTCCAACTTGGAGGTGGTATATTCTTGACCAAGAACATTTTGGCCAAAATAGAGTATGTAAACCAACAATATGATGGATACGATACCACAAGTATCTTCCACGATGGTGAGTTTAAAGGGGTTTTATTGGAAGCTGTAATCAGTTTCTAGACCATCATTGATCTTTAACAAGGCCTAGGACAGCAATGCCCTAGGTCTTACATCTTAAAATCATTATATTTAGGTTTCATGTTGACCTCAATCCCACATATCACAAAAACCCTGTTGTTAGGATTGTTTTTTATATCCTGGTTCAACTTTAACGACCCGGAACGGGAAACCAAAGTAAGGGTAGAGCCAGAGAGTGAGGTTGTGATTGCCGGTACCACCAACGTTAATAATTTTACCTGCAAGTATAATTTACAGGAGTTGGAGATGCCCATTCGTTTGATCTATGATGAAAAGTCCGAGCAAATTCTTTTTAAAAACGCAGAACTTACATTGATCAACGATTGTTTTGATTGTGGGGGCAAGGCCATTAATAGAGACTTTCAGGAATTGCTCAAAACAGAACGGCACCCACAAGTGGGACTAAAACTTCTCTATGTGGAACCCCCATCACCAAATCAAAGTATGGTGGATGTTGGTGTCGAAATTAAGATTGCCGGTGTTTCCCGAAAGTACCAGACACTACTTAATTGTGAACAGGCAAAGGATATATGTGTCAACGGAACGTTGGAACTCAAGCTCAGCGATTTTGACTTGGAACCCCCAAAGAAAATGCTTGGCATGATTAAGGTTGATGATGAAATAAAAGTCCATTTAACATTGCAGTTGAGTGAGATTTGATTATTGATCACTTGTTGCATAAAAAATCCGTTGGAATGTATATATCTAACGGATTTTTTGTTTTTTGACACATTTCATAAAACCTTTAATCAGTATCTTGTGTACCACATTTGAAACTGAAATTAACTACAAACAATACCAATGGACAGAATTTTATCATTAAAAGGGATTTTTACCCTCGCCTTTACACTATTTTCAATTACATTTTATGCTCAAGACAGTTTTGGCGGACTCGCATTATATACCGTGCGTGAAAACATGGGAGAAGATGCAAAGGCTACTTTACAAAAGGTGGCGGATGCAGGTTATGCCTATATTGAAGCGGCTGATTACAAAGACGGAAAATTTTATGGTATGGAGCCACAAGCATTTAAAGCCTACGCGGAGAGTTTGGGGCTGGATCCGGTAAGTGCACACATGGGTAGTGTAACTTTGGATAATGCAGATCAGCAAATTGCTGACACCAAGGCCGCGGGATTTGAATATTTCACGATTCCAGTGCCTCCGATGGGCATGTTCACTTTTGATCCAAAGAACAGAACCATGGGCATGAAAGGCACTATGAAAGAGTTTGCTGATATTCTCACAACATTGGGAGAAAAATGTGAAGCAGCTGGATTGAAACTATTGTACCACAATCACGATTTTGAATTCAAGGACAATGAAGAAGGAGTAAAACCAATAGTTTATTTGCTGGAAAATACCAATCCAAAATATGTAAATTTCCAAATGGACTTATACTGGGTTACTAGAGCTGGAGCAGACCCGGTCGATTACTTTGAGGAATATCCAGGAAGATTTAAGTTATGGCACGTGAAGGACATGGACGAGGAAGGAAAATTTGCACCCGTAGGAGAGGGCACCATTGACTTTAAAAGAATTTTGGGAGAAAAAGGAACTTCTGGAATGATAAAATACTTTGTTGAACAGGATATGACCTGGGACAAGAAACCTTTGGAAGTCATTAAGATTAGCCATAAAGGCTTGAAAGAGATAGGTTTTAAGTAAAAATTAATGTAACCGTTTTGAATGTCTTTTCATAAAAGTGATAAGAAATTAAAAAAATATTTTTTACAATCGGTTACATTAGTATCTTTGCACCCGCAAAGTTTGGTCGCGTAGCTCAGCTGGATAGAGCATCTGCCTTCTAAGCAGACGGTCGAAGGTTCGAATCCTTCCGCGATCACCAGTAAATAAAGGGCCTTGGAAAGTTTTACTTTCCAAGGCCTATTTTTTTGCAAACAATTTGCAAACACGTCGTTTTTTAAGAAAATTTAACTCAATATCAATCTATTTGTTAAATATTGAATCCATTTACATTGTTTTATTCATTAGTTCCATTCTTCTATCATAGAAACGATCAGACTTCTTTTTGAGACATTTTAATTAGATATAGCACATTCTGTATAAGGAAACTAAAATCATTAGGAGAATATTACAAATAGCTGCTTGCTAGCTCTGGATTTTCTTTTTTAAATTATGGAGAGATGTTTTATTCGGGGATGGGAATGAAAACTGCCTTATCTCAATCTGTAAAAACGGGCATGTTGTACCACTCTCGTTGGAAAAAATGGGCACCGCACAACAACGGTAAGCCCTAGCGTACAAATCTCTGTGACAAAATATTGGATGGTTCACATTTGCCGTTTTCGGTGGTTTCTGTTATCCGTCCAAGCCAGTTACATCCTCAATCTCATAAACAATTCATGGGTATTGTTGTCCAACCCGTCAATGGGGTTTTGGATGGAGGTCTCATAGGCATAGCCCAGATTGAAGCCGTTGCTGATGTTGAAGAGGAACAGCCCGCTGACGCTTTCATCGTACCTGTAGCTGGCCCCGAACTCAAAGCGTTCCCCTAAGTCCAGGATGCCGGTCAGTTCCACCGAAATGGGGGAGGCATCCACGTAGCGCAACATCCCCATGGTCTTCAGGTCCAAGGTTTTGCCCAAGAGAAAGGTATACCCCCCGCTGAGGTAGGCGTGCATGCGGTCGGTCCCCAAATAGGCATTTCCATCGCGTTCCTGCAAGCGATCCGGGGTCAGCAGCTTGGGAGCGGACAGGGATGCAAAATACCTATCGTGCTTCAAATAGACCCCGGCCCCGACATTGGGGTTGAAACGGCTATCGTAGTCCAT
>NZ_JBSXNR010000026.1:0-79029 GCF_056857735.1 Flagellimonas sp. L-11 | reverse complement strand
GCTTGGCAATATCGAAATGGGTAATCAATAGTTCGGGAAGGAGAACCTTCAGTAGGTCAATGTATGGATCCAATACAGTCAGTTTTTAAAACAAAGTTCAAACTATAAATTCAATTTACACACAACTTTTGAGATTGACCCGTGATTTTACTAATTTTATACCAATAAAATTGCAAATGAAAAAGACTATAATACCTACACTACTGCTTCTTTTGTCAATGTCCGTTATGGGTCAAAGTTCACGCCCTGCCTTTAAACCAGGTGAATGGCTAAAATTTAGGATACACTATGGCATCCTAAATGCCAGTTATGCCACATTGCACTTGACTTCCGAAAACTTGGACAATATTCCCGTATATCACGTTGTGGGCAAGGGGAGGACTACCGGATTTGCAAGTATCTTTTTTAAGGTCGACGATACCTACGAAAGCTATTTTGGCCGTGAACACGGTAAACCCTACAAGTTTATCCGAAAAATAGATGAAGGCGGTTATACCAAGGACATAGAAATTGAATTTGATTACGATAAGGACAAAGCGATTCTGATTGACAATAAAAATGATACAAAAAAGAACATTGCCATACATGATGGGATCCAGGATTTGATTTCCGCTTCGTATTATTTAAGAAGCAACTACAATCTTGAAGAGTTTGAAGAAGGGGAATCCATTAATTTGGATATGCTTTTTGACGATGACGGGGTTTTTAAGTTCCAGTTAAAATATTTGGGAAAAGAAATCCTTAGGACCAAGTTTGGAAAGGTAGAATGTCTTAAATTTAGACCTTTGGTTCAGTCCGGTCGTGTTTTTAAGGAAAAAGAGAGTCTTACGCTTTGGGTTTCCAATGATTGGAACAAAATACCCATTCGGATCAAGGCAGATTTGGCCGTAGGATCATTAAAGGCGGACTTAGACGGCTATAATGGACTTAAGAACCAGTTTAAAATAATAATGGATTAGTATCGAGATTAATGGATAAGGATGCAAAAATCGCTTCCCAAATCAATAAACTAGAGGAAAAGTTCAAAAACTCGGGGCAGGACTTAAGTTCTTACTTGGATGGACTCCTTTACGAGAGATATCTTACTTATTGGGATTATATCCGCTTGGATACCTTGCTCAGTCTTCAAGTACCGCGAACACATTTTCCGGATGAGGAAATCTTCATCATGTACCACCAGATTACAGAGCTGTACTTCAAACTTATTCTACATGAACAAAAACAGATTGTTGAAGACAAATCCCAGGATGTAGCATTTTTTATAGAAAAAGTTCGAAGAATCAACAGTTACTTCAAGGCTCTTATATCCTCCTTTAGTATTATGATCAAAGGTATGGAAAGGGAGCAATTCCTGCGTTACCGAATGGCCTTGCTTCCGGCAAGTGGATTCCAATCGGCACAATACAGGATGATAGAGTTCTACGCAACCCCGTTGGAGAATATGGTACATCCATCAGAAAGGGGGTTGTTTTCTTCGGAAAACAGCATAGAAGAACTTTTTGAACACGTATATTGGAAAAAAGGAGCAACCGATTTGGCAACGGGCGAAAAAACCCTTACACTGAAACAGTTTGAGGTAAGATACACGCCCAGACTCTTGCGGATTGCCAATCAGGTAAAGAAAAGTACCATATACCACAAATATCTTCAACTACCCGATGCATCCAAAAACAATGAAGAACTGATTTCTGCGTTAAAGACAATGGATTTGAATGCCAATGTAAATTGGCCGTTGATGCACATGGGATCGGCACATAGATATTTGGCAAGGGAAGGCCAAGATGTCGAGGCAACTGGAGGCACTAATTGGAAGGACTATTTGCCGCCAAGTTTCCAGAAAATAATTTTTTTCCCAACTTTGCATACCAAAGAAGAGTTGGATACATGGGGCAAACAATGGGTCGATCATGTTTTTAATCCCGAAAAAGAAGAATACAAGGAATAAGAAGAGAAATGCGGAAAATTATTGGGGCGATATTGACGCTGGCAGTGCTCATATCGTGTAAACAGACGAAAGAACCGGTTATTAATGAAGTAGCAAAGGCAGAACCGATAGAGAAACTTCCAGTGCTGCGCTATGGTTTTAATTTGGATGAGTTCAATGTAGTCCACGATACTGTCCGCAGTGGCGATAGTTTTGGTGAGCTTATGCTCAAGAACAAGGTAGATTACCCAAAAATTGCCGCCATTTCCGAAAAATATCGAGATACTTTCGATGTCCGCAAGATCATGGTAGGCAAACCCTACCTAATCCTTAAATCCAAGGACACTTCCGAGGTTGCCGAAGTCTTTATCTATCAAAACGATAAAATAAACTATACGGTGGTAGACCTCCGCGATTCTACCAAAGCCTATAAGAGCAAGAAAAAAGTAACGTTGGTAGAGCGTGAGATAGGAGGGGTTATCGATCATAGTTTGTCCATGTCCATTGATACTTTGGGAGTGGATTACAATCTAACCTTTGCGCTTTCCGATATATATGCATGGACCATCGATTTTGGACGATTGGACAAAGGAGACAAGTTCAAGGTGGTTTTTGATGAGCGCTATATCAATGACAGTATTTATGCAGGCATTGGTTCTATAAAGGCAGCTTATTTTGAGCATAAAGGAAAAGCCATTTATGCTTTTCCCTATATATCAGATGCCACTAACCATATTTTGGAGTATTTTGATCAAGATGCCAATAACTTACGCAGTACCTTTTTACGTGCACCGGTTAAATTTAGGTATCGTTTGTCATCTCGCTATAACCTTAAAAGAAGGATAGCTTACTATGGTTACAAAGTTCGGCCCCATAAAGGAACAGATTTTGCCGCACCAATAGGAACGCCAATTGTGGCTACCGCGGATGGAACCGTAACGGAATCTACCCGAAGGGGCGGCAACGGAAAATATGTCAAGATCAAGCACAATAGTACCTACAGCACTCAATACCTCCATATGAAGGCACAAAATGTAAAGAGAGGTGACTTTGTGCGCCAAGGCGATGTAATTGGTTGGATTGGAATGACGGGAAATACTGGAGGCCCCCATGTTTGCTACCGTTTTTGGAAGAATGGAAGACAGGTGGACCCATTTAAAGAAGAACTTCCCGCTGCAGAACCCATAGCAGATTCGTTGCGCGCAGACTATATGGCGCATATTACCCCCTTAAAAGAACAATTGGACTGTGTCGAATTTGTTGATCCAACCCCAGAAGAACCTGAAGAAACCTTAATATCATACACCCAATAATGGCACTACCCACAATCAACCCTACTACCACTGAATCTTGGAAAAAACTTCAGGAACATTACAAAGAAACCGAGGAAGTACATTTAAGGGAATTGTTTGCGACCGAAGAAGACCGTGGCAAAAAATACGCTATACTTTGGAACGATTTTTTGGTGGACTACTCAAAAAATAGGGTTACCGATAAAACCTTGAAGTTGTTGTTGGATCTGGCCGACGAAGTGGGATTGAAGGACGCTATTAAAAGCTACTTTAATGGAGAGCTTATAAACCAAACCGAAGGAAGGGCCGTGCTGCACACCGCCTTGCGGGCCAAAAAGGGGGGTAAGGTTATTGTTGACGGAGAAAATATTGTTGATGAGGTTTTTGAGGTCAAGGAAAAAATCAAATCTTTTTCAGAAGCCGTTATTTCTGGAGAAAGAAAAGGGCATAGCGGTAAAGCCTTTACCGATGTG
Source organism: Flagellimonas sp. L-11 (assembly GCF_056857735.1). Lineage (NCBI taxonomy): Bacteria > Pseudomonadati > Bacteroidota > Flavobacteriia > Flavobacteriales > Flavobacteriaceae > Flagellimonas > Flagellimonas sp. L-11. The sequence continues at coordinate 75,340 of NZ_JBSXNR010000026.1, read as the reverse complement.
GTTAATATTGGAATCGGCGGGTCGGATTTAGGACCTGTGATGGTGACCGAGGCATTGAAGTTCTATCAAAATGACCTAAAAACGCATTTTGTGAGCAATGTGGACGGTGATTTAGTTCACGAAGTGTTGAAGGAACTCGACCCCGAGACCACTTTGTTCGTTATCGTATCAAAGTCGTTTACCACGCAGGAAACATTGTCCAATGCACTGACCATTAAAAAATGGTTCTTGCAAAGTGCATCCGAAAAAGATGTGGCCGATCATTTTGTGGCAGTGTCCACCAACCTTGAAAAAATCAAGGAATTTGGTATAGCCGATAACAATGTATTCCCCATGTGGGATTGGGTCGGCGGTCGATTCTCGCTGTGGAGCGCCGTTGGATTATCCATTGCGCTTTCCGTTGGTTATGAAAACTTTGAAGCCCTTTTGACCGGAGCCAATGAAATGGACGACCATTTTAAGGGAAGCCCGTTTAAAGAGAATATTCCGGTGGTGTTGGGCTTAATCAGTGTTTGGTACAACAACTTTTACAAGGCAGAGACCGAGGCCATCATCCCATACACACAATACTTGCACCGCTTTTCCGCATATTTGCAACAAGGTATTATGGAAAGCAACGGAAAAAGTATGGATAGAGCTGGAAACAGGGTTGGACATGAAACCGGTACCATAATTTGGGGCGAGCCGGGAACCAATTCGCAACATGCCTTCTTCCAGTTGATGCACCAGGGAACAAAACTGATTCCAACAGATTTTATCGGGTATAAGGAATCATTGCATGGCGATGTGGACCATCATAATAAATTAATGGCCAACTTTTTTGCACAGACCGAAGCCTTGATGAACGGGAAAACCGCTGATGAGGTAAAACATGAACTCGAGTCCCAAGGCTTGTCAGGTGAAGAACTTCAAAAACTGCTTCCTTTCAAAATCTTTGAGGGAAACAAACCTACCAACACCATTTTAATTAAAAAGCTTACGCCCAAAAGCCTAGGTGCATTGATTGCACTTTACGAGCATAAAATATTTGTTCAGGGCGTAGTTTGGAATATCTTCAGCTATGATCAATGGGGGGTGGAATTGGGCAAGCAATTGGCCAAAAATATTTTGATTGACATCGAGAATTCAAAAATTGGCAAGCACGACAGTTCCACGTTGAACCTTTTACATTTTTTTAAGGAGTAGGCTGCTATCTTCTCAAATTAGGAACAAAACCGTAAACAATTGTTTGTCAGTTAACTTTATTTGTTAATTTAGTGTTAACTATATTTGCCCGATTTTAACTTTGACTTAATCGCAGAGTGTCAAAAATGAATCACATTTGCAGGGCTAATTAAACACTTAAACACTGAATTAAATGAAAAGAATTTACTTGGCTTTTGCGGCTATTTTTATTTCCGCGATGGCATTTGCACAAGGAACTCTTACTGGTACTGTAGTTGACGGCGAGCTTGGCGGTCCGCTTCCAGGAGCCAGCGTTGTTGTTAAAGGTACCTCTAATGGTACATCTACAGATTTTGATGGTAACTTTACTTTGGAGGTAAACCAAAGTTCGGGAACATTGATTGTTTCTTACATTGGTTTTATTAAAAAACAGGTTGAATTTACTTCAACAGGAAATCTCGGAACAATTGAATTGTTGCCAGATGCACAAGAATTGGGAGAAGTTGTTGTAATTGGTTCGGGTATTATCGACCTTGAAGAAGACAGAAGTACACCAATTGCTGTAACCACAATTAAAAGAGACGAAATACAAGCTGTTTCTGCTGGTAACGTGGAATTCCCTGAGGTAATGAAAAATGTTCCTTCTGTATATGTTTCCAACCAAACAGGTTTTGGGGATTCACAAATGTTCTTGAGAGGTTTTGATCAAACCAACACGGCCTTCCTATTGAACGGACAGCCCATCAACGGCATGGAAGATGGAAGAATGTACTGGTCCAATTGGGCTGGTATGGCAGACATTGCCAATGCAGTTCAGGTACAAAGAGGGCTTGGCTCTTCCAAATTGGCCATTTCATCAGTAGGAGGTACGGTTAACATCGTTTCTAAAGCTACTGAAAAAAGGGAAGGCGGTTTCGGTCGTTTTATGGTTGGTAACGACAGTTTCTTTAAGACAACTGCTTCTTACGATTCAGGAATCAATGAGAATGGCTGGGGATTCTCAGTTATGCTAGATCATTGGCAAGGTCAAAGAAAGTTTGCTGAAGGAACTAAAGGACAAGGTCAGAATTATTTCTTCTCTGTGGGTAAACTTATCGGAGACCATAACTTCAACTTTTTGGTTTTTGGTGCCCCACAATGGCACATGCAGCGTTGGTCACAGCCTTTGGAAGTTGTTGAAGCCAAAAGAAAATATAATCAACACTGGGGATTTGATGAAGGTGAATTGGAGTCTGAAAGAACGAACTTCTACCACAAGCCGGTCATGAACTTAAACTGGGATTGGGATATTTCAGATAAATCAGACCTTTCAACAGTGCTTTACGCATCTTGGGGTCGTGGTGGTGGAACTGGACCAAGAGGTAATAGTGCCCTAAGATTACCAGATTATCCTGTTGCTGGAGGAATAGATGGACAAATTGACTATGCGGCAACACGTGAAAGAAATGCTCAAGTAGGTATCGGTGGTGATTATAGTGCACCAAATGGAGCTGGTTATATCCGTCGTGCTTCTATGAACAATCACCAATGGTATGGAATGGTATCCAACTTTAGTCACGACCTTAACGACAACCTTAGTTTTAACGTTGGTGCCGATTTCAGATTTTATACAGGTGATCACTTCAGGCAAGTAGCTGATTTTTATGGGCTTTCTGGATGGTCTAACGACAGGCCAGATGATAGAGTCGTTACTGAATCTTTTAGTATAAATCCATGGAAAACCTTGACAACATTTGCTGATGAAGACGAGAGAATCAACTACGATTACTCCGAAGATATTAACTATCAGGGAATGTTCGGGCAGGTTGAGTATGCTGAAGAAGCATTCTCCGTATTTTTTCAAGGAGCAATATCTAACCAATCGTATCAAAGGGAAGATAGATTCGCTACGGACATCAATGGTAATCAGACTACCCAAACATCCGACAAGGCTAACAAGTTTGGATACAACCTGAAAAGTGGTGGAGCATATAACTTTGACGAAAAAAACACTGTATATGCCAATGCAGGTTTCTATTCCCGTCAACCTTTCTTGGATAATATTTTTTCAGGTACAGCTGAGCTGGCTGATCCAGAAGTTGAAAATGAAGAGATTACAGGCTTGGAAATTGGATATAAATTCAACACATATGATTTCCAATTCACAATTGATTTGTATAGGACAGAATGGGCTAACAGATTTATAGCCAATGGTAACAGTATTGTTGATATAGCTACTGATACAGAAGTAGATATTAACCGTGAACAAACTGATGTAACACAGTTGCACCAGGGTATTGAGCTTACTGCCCGATGGAGAGCGGCTCAAGGATTGATAATTGGGGGCTATACTTCTATTGGAGACTGGGTATACTCTGGAAGCACTCCTTACAGAACAAGAGATTTTAGGGATAATACATACTTCACCAATGCTCAAATTGATGATTATACCGATCAAAATGGTGACCCACTTCCAGCAAACTTCTTTGATGGAAATGTGAATCTTGATGGAGTTGAGATTAGCAATGCACCTCAGTTTGCCATGGGTCTTAACGCTGACTATGATTTTGCAAATGGATTTGAGGTTGGTTTGGATGTGAACCACTTTAGTAACCTATATGAGTTCAATGATGTAGCTGATGTTGTTGCCGAAGGAAATTCTTATGAAACCTCAAAGTTGGATGCTTACACGTTATTTGATATGACAGCAGCATACACATTTGACTTTGGAACAAACAAAATGGAATTAAGAACAAACGTTTACAACTTGTTCAACCATGCTTATTTGAACCAAACTGATGCCTTCGGTGTTTTTTATGGAAACGGTCGTACTTTTAATGCAAGTGTGACTTACAGGTTCTAATCGTTATACCGATACATAATATCAAAAGCCCTTCTCTAAAGTGAGGGGCTTTTTTTATGTCCAAAATTCCGTACTTTTAAGGTCACAAACTAAACCTAATGGAAATTATCAAGAACCTACACTCTTATTTGGCCTATGTGGTGTTGGCCGTTTTAGTTATTGCTGTAATAAATGCCATAGCAGGCTGGTTGGGCAAAAAGGACTTTACCATGCAAAAGGACCTACGTGTTAGTCTATTTGCACTTATTTTAAGCCATATTCAGCTACTGGTCGGACTGTTGTTATACTTTGTGTCCGGGAATGGTCTAAAAGCCATTCAAACTTTGGGAATGGGTGGATTAAATGCGCCAGCACGTTTATTGGCCGTGGAACATCCATTTATCAATATTATAGCCTTGGTTTTAATAACCATTGGTTGGTCGAGGCACAAAAAATTCATGGAAAGCAATAAAAAGTTCAAGACCATCTCCATTTTCTATGGCCTTGGTCTATTATTGATCTTGAGCCGTATCCCTTGGGGGCAGTGGTTTGCTTAATGTCATTTTTGCGAACGCAGGAATCTTATTCTTTAACCTCCTTCAACAAAAACAAATAGGCAGGAAAATGGTCGCTATACCCGGCCGTGAATGTGCCACCCGAATAGGCGCGTAGCGGATAGCCTTTAAATCTTCCTTTGTCGGTTCTGATAAAGGCAGGCTCAAAAATGCCCGCTTTCCAGAAGAAAGCGTGGTACGGTCTTCTGCCACCAAATTGGAGGTCATAAAGATTTGGTCGAACAAGTTCCATTTATCCCGATACGCCTACGAACCCACCCCTTTTTTAAACATGGCCTCCATGGGATTGTAAAGGCTTACACTGTCCAGTTGACGTTTTTTTGCCCTTCGTTTTCAGAATTTTTTTCAAACTATCATAAATTGGGTCGTCATTCAAATCGCCCATGGCAATGATTTTGGCATCTAAATCCAGTTCTTGAATGGAATCGATAATGCGTTTGTTCATCAGAGCAGCTCTAACAGGTAACAGCGAACTCTTTGCAGCTCCGCCCCTTAGGGACGGCCAATGGTTCACAATAGAATAGATGTTTTCTCGGTCCATGGTGCCCCGACCACCAATTGGTCGCGGGTGTACTCCCGTTCCCCCATGTCATCAAACAACAAAAGCCTATGACTTTTAAAGGAAGATGGGATAAACGATGCCTTTTTATAAAGTAAGGCAACATCAATGTCCCGTTCATCAGGGGAATCAAAATGAATGATGCCATAATCTTTCTCCTGTAAGTTTGGGTGCCGCATTAAATCTTCCAGCACATCCAAATTTTCAACCTCGCACAGTCCCACAATATCCGGCGAGGTTTTGGGAGTTTCAGCACCAATCTTGGAAATAACGTTGGATAGGTTTTCAACTTTTTGACGATACCGTTCCTCCGTCCAACGGTAACGCCCCTCAGGAGTACGGTCATCATCAAAAGTGAGGGAATCATTTACCGTATCGAACAGGTTTTCACAGTTGTAAAAAGCAATGATTCTTAAGGTGTATGTTTTGGACTTTTGTCCATAAAGTGAGGTCGATATTAATACAAGTAGGCATATTAATAATCGCAATTTATTTTGATTTTGTAGCTAAAATAAGTGCAATTGTCCGCTTTTTAGCAGTTTGTACAGCAATTACAGCCCCTTTTTTACTAATTAACCTACAATAAGCTATGAGGCTCTCCACGATACTGGCTGTGCTTTGTTGTTGCAAACTGCAGTATGGACAACAAAGTACTCCCGTTACAGGGAAATTTATGGAAAAGAGTTCGGATATCCCCATTTCGAATGCCATAATTATCCTTGAAAGCACTTCCCAAGAATTTACTTCAAATGATAACGGTGAGTTTAAAATTCATCTAACGGAAACAGGCGAGCAAATGCTCCATATTTCTGCCGTGGATTATATCACAAAGCGATTTTCGCTGTATCTACAGTTTGCCAATTAATGTTAAGGAAAGTATATAATTTGTTACTGAATTTTTGGAAAACCTTCGTCTTTCATTACCTCTTCCATTTGTAGTACGTGCCTTTCCATATGGCCGGCAATAAAAACAATAAGTTGAACACCATCTACAGTTCCAAAAGGCAGATCGCTATTGTAACGGTTTCTCAAATCGTCGTCCGTTGTTTTAACGTATTCCAAAAGTTCGCTTCGGGTGGAAAGTAAAGCCTCCAAAGTCTCTTCGGTGGAACCAAATTTTCCACTTGGTTCGAACGGTTTGGAGGTCTTCACCTTTTGGCTCCTGTCTGCCACCATGGGCATAATTTCTTTGTCTTTAAAAACTAAAGAGTCCTTAAGTGCAGGTTTTGGGCCCTCTTCAACACTTTTGTGCACTGTTTGGACAAACATCTTTTCGGTCAGGGCAAGGTGTTCCATACATTCGGCAATGGACCACGATGTTGGGTCTGGTTTATAGTGGAACTGTACATAGGTAAGACCATCCAATACCTCGTTCATACGTTCTCTTGTTTCCGTTAAATGTTTGATCATCATTTTTCGGTCTTCTGTACTAAGCTTTGTGCTATAATCCTTGGAAAAACTGAAAAGCACTAGGGCAACTAAAGGGATGATTAATTTTTTCATGAGTTGTGGTATTTATTGATTTTGTTGTAAATTATTGGTTCCTAATGTATTAAAATTAATGGGAATTAAATAGAACGAAAAATAATTTCAAAAGTATTATTTGAATGCTTTATATCTTTTGAAAGATAAGGTAGAGCAATTGAAAGCAGATCACAGAACAGCTAAATAGATTAAGGTTATATTATAATAGTATTTTAATATTAATCATCTATTCTTTTGACTGCTGTTTTTGTATTTTTATATATCACTAAAAACTTAATTTAAAACGATATACTATCATGAGTAAAGAATTGGCAAATGGTGCAGATGAGGGCGCTTGTCCTTTTTTGAACGGAGAAATAAAACAAGTGGCTGGGAGCGGTACACAAAATGAAGATTGGTGGCCCAACCGTCTTAAATTGGAACTTTTAAGCCAGCATTCAGAAAAATCTAATCCGCTGGGAGAGAAATTCAACTATGCCGAAGCGTTCAAAAAACTGGACTACGCAGCGCTTAAAAAAGACCTTTTAAAGATTATGACCGATTCGCAAGACTGGTGGCCTGCCGATTTTGGCAGTTACGCCGGCTTGTTCATTCGTATGGCATGGCACAGTGCAGGTACGTATCGTTCAGGAGATGGTCGTGGTGGTGGAGGCCGTGGTCAACAACGTTTTGCCCCCCTTAACTCTTGGCCGGACAACGTGAGCTTGGACAAAGCCCGTCGCCTGTTGTGGCCCATCAAACAAAAATACGGCCAGAAAATATCCTGGGCAGACCTTATGATATTGGCTGGAAACGTTGCCTTGGAATCAACCGGATTCCGCACTTTTGGTTTTGCAGGTGGTCGTGAGGACGTTTGGGAGCCAGACCAAGATGTATATTGGGGAAGCGAAAGTGAATGGTTGGCCTTAAGCGATACACCCAACAGCCGCTATTCGCACAACAAAGAAGAACGCGATTTGGAAGATCCTTTGGGAGCTGTACAAATGGGGCTCATCTATGTAAACCCTGAAGGACCTGACGGAAATCCTGATCCTGTAGCTGCCGCTCACGACATTCGAGAGACCTTTAAGCGAATGGCTATGGACGACGAAGAAACCGTAGCCCTTATTGCTGGTGGACATACTATCGGTAAAACCCACGGTAATGGTGATGCAGAATTGGTTGGTGCTGACCCCGAATCAGAAGATTTGGCATTGCAAGGATTGGGATGGGTCAATAAAAATGGTTCAGGAAAGGCAGGTGATGCCTTTACTTCTGGACTTGAGGTGACTTGGACTTCTACACCGGTACGTTGGAGCAACGATTTTTTCCAATTCTTGTTTAAATACGAATGGGAATTGACCAAAAGCCCTGCAGGGGCACACCAATGGGTGGCCAAAGATGCCGAAGCCATCATCCCCGATGCTTTTGGCGGTCCCAACAGAAAACCAACCATGTTGACCACCGACTTGTCGTTACGTTTTGATCCGGCCTATGAAAAGATTTCACGTAAGTTCTTGGATGATCCACAAGCTTTTGCCGAAGCTTACGCCCGGGCTTGGTTTAAGTTGACGCACCGAGATATGGGACCACGTTCCCGTTATCTTGGGCCCGAAGTACCAAAAGAAGAATTGAATTGGCAAGACCCCATTCCAGCGGTAGATTACACCTTGGTTGATGCCTCTGATGTAAAAGCCTTGAAAGCAAAAGTATTGGATTCCGGTCTTTCAATTTCCGATTTGGTTTACACCGCTTGGTCGTCTGCGTCCACCTTCCGTGGTGGTGATAAGCGTGGTGGTGCCAATGGTGCACGTATCAACTTGGAACCCATGAACGGTTGGGAGGTAAACAAAGACACAGGAAAAGTTATAAAATCACTTGAAGCCATTAAGAACGAATTCAACAGCAATGCCAGTGGAGGAAAGAAAATTTCTATGGCTGATATGATTGTCTTGGCCGGTACTGCCGCAGTTGAAAAAGCTGCTAGCGATGCCGGTGTTCCAACCGAAGTGTCTTTTGCACCAGGGCGTAACGATGCCCGCCAAGATCAAACCGATGTAGAGGCCACTAATTACTTGGAACCCAAATATGACGGTTTCCGTAACTATGTGAAACAAGGCGTAAAGGTGCCAGCCGAGCATTTGTTGGTGGATAAGGCCCAATTGTTGACCCTTACCGCACCCGAGATGACCGCTCTTGTAGGTGGTTTGCGTGTGCTGGGTGCCAACTTTGATGGCTCAAAGCACGGCGTCCTTACCGATAAAGTTGGGGTTTTGAGTAACGATTTCTTCGTGAACTTGCTCGATATGGCCACTGAATGGAAAGCCGCCAACGATGAAAAATCGTTGTACGAAGGCCGTGACCGTGAGACTGGTGACCTAAAATGGACCGGTACCCGTGTGGACTTGGTATTTGGTTCCAATTCCATTTTGCGTGCCTTGGCCGAAGTGTATGCTTCTAAAGACGGCAAAGAGAAATTTGTGAAAGATTTTGTAGCCGCTTGGACCAAAGTAATGAACTTAGACCGTTTCGATTTGGATTAGTAGACCCAAATTATAACCAAAAAATAGAATAGAAAATTTATATCAACAAAAACTGCCGTAGCTAAAAAGCTTATGGCAGTTTTTTATAACTTTCTGTATAACAATGAACAACAAGGAAGAACTCTTTAACCAAATACGAAACGGTAATTTAGAAGCCGTACAAAACCTAATACGGAAGAAGCCTGTTTTTTTGGAAGCTAAAGATCAAAGAGGCTCTACACCACTTATATTGGCAGCTTATTATGGGCACGAGGATATAGTTGATTTTTTGTTGGACAAAGGTGCCCAAGTGAATGCTTTGGATAGTTCTGGAAATTCAGCTCTTATGGGTGTATGTTTCAAAGGGTTTACAAGCATTGCCGAAAAATTAATAAAAGCTGGAGCTAATATCAGCCAAAAAAACGCCATGGGGGCAACTTGCCTTATTTATGCCGTAACATTTAACCGCAAAAGTATAGCAGAACTTCTTCTAAAGCATGGGGCAAATACCACCGTAAAAGACGCCAAGGGGAAAACAGCCATGGACCTTGTTTTGGAACAAGGAAATAGCGAAATGGAAGAAATTTTAAAAAAATACTAGATGTCCACAACTTTGAACATTGCCTTAATTCAGTCCAATTTATACTGGGAAGACCCAGTAAAAAACAGGAAAATGTTCGAGGATAAGATTGATACCATTCCCGATTATGTGGATTTGATCGTACTGCCAGAAATGTTCACTACCGGCTTTACCATGAAACCAAAAAACATTGCCCAATCTGAAGGAGATGGCACGGTAGAATGGATGAAGCGAATGGCCCAACAATATAATGTGGCCATGGTCGGTAGTATTATTTTTCTAGAAAACGGCAAATTTTTTAATCGCTTGTATTTTGTTCCGCCAGTTGGAACTCTTGAGATTTACGATAAAAAACACACCTTTACACTAGCTGGTGAGGATGAAGTATATGAGGCAGGAAAAGAAAAACTGATTTTCGAATACAAAGGGTTTAGCATCTGCCCTATGATTTGTTATGATCTTCGGTTTCCTGTGTGGTCCAGAAATACTGAAGATTACGATGTATTGATTTATGTGGCCAATTGGCCCAAGAAAAGAATCAATGCTTGGGATACCCTGTTAAAAGCAAGAGCTGTAGAAAACATGGCCTATTGTATTGGTGTTAACCGTATAGGAACGGATGGGGCGGATTTTGAATACCCTGGACATTCCGCCGTGTATGATGTGCTCGGGGAACCTATGGTCTATTCTGAAGCAGAAGAGATACTATATGCCACATTGGATAAAGCACACATAGAAAATACAAGAAAAAAATTAAGGTTTTTAGAAGATAGGGATAGTTTTAATTTGATAGGATAAAGGTTTCTTCCTTTTCCCAGTTGGCCCTGATCTCGATAATACCGGGATAGTAGCTTATTTCTTCGGGCTGTCTTTTTTCGAGAAAGCTACCGGTATCCAACTTGCCATTTCCATTTTTATCCAATATGACGCGGGCTACATAGTTGCCCGGATCCAAGTAGTTGAATTCGAAGAATTGTGACTCGGCAGCAACAATCTCTCGCTGAACTTCTCCTTTTTCGTTGGTCAGCTGCACAATCACAGGATAGGTAACATCGCCACCTAAAATCATTCTTAGATTGCCATAATCTGCAAAACTGCCTGTAGATAAATTGTAGGCCAACGTATCGTTCTTAATTCCAAAGAAATCGGTAATAGCCCCAGGCAAAAACGAAAAAGTATATTTTTGATTCGGCTCCACCTCAAAATCGAAATCAATTTTGTTGTTCAAACTGTCCAACACATAGGAGTACGATGCGGGAATGGAATCGCTTACTTTTAGCGAAATATGATTGGTGTCCAATGCTGCAATAGGCGTATTGGCCAAAATACTTAAGGTGTCCTCAAAATTAAATTTTCCGCTAACGGAGGCAGATAGTTTTAAGGAATCCATAGGAAGTTCGCGCATTTTCACTGTAAAAGTGTCAACAATCTGGGCTTTGTCATTCCTGACCGTGAATATAATGGAATCCATATCGGTCGGGGTCATCCAATAATTTAGGGTGTCCTTGTTCCGTTCCTTCAAAATAGTGGTCTTTACGGAATCGGGCATTGGAGTCAAAGTTTCAATGTCCAAATCCCTGTAATCCCCTTGATACCCAAATATAATTTTGTTGTTGGCCACCAAACTGGGCACAGAAGGTTTATAATTTGGCTGCTCTCGAAATAGATTCAATAAGTAAATGGAATCTGTTGGAATTGTAATCGTGTCGGCTATAAAACCGATTTTATCTTGCCCTTGATCGAACATGTTGTTCTTGTTCACATCCTTTAAGCCAAATAAGGCATATTTTCCACCTTTTAGGTTCCTCAATTCAAAAAAGGGAACGCTATCTCCAGTATTTGTAATATACAACGGGGGCTCTTTGTAAATGGTAGAATCTGTATAGGTGCTGTCCATTTCGTAAAGCATCACGCTAATAAACTCGTCCGCTTTTCTGTTCACGGCATCTTTTACAGCACCAGATAACGACAGGGAGTCCAAATAATCTCCAGTAGAGAATACGTAGCTCAAAAAGCTATTGGGATTCCCCTCATTGTTGTCCACAATACTTTGTCCAAAATTTATGGTGTAGGTAGTGTTCTCCCTAAGCGTGTCTTTTATAACGACCTCAATATACTTGCTCGGAGCGCCCATTGGGGTTATGGTGGCAGGGTTCTTAAAGGGTGGGGAAACCACCAACTGGTCCTGCACGTCCTCCAACTTGATCAGCTCATCAAAATAGAGCCGTATTTTTGTTGCCTTAAAATTAGTGGTGAAGTTTTCAGGTTCGCTTCGTACCAGTTTTGGGGGAGTAATATCTTTTGGGCCACCGCTAGGGGAACCTCGTTTGGCACATTGCCACATAGCAAGAGCCATAAAGGCGAAAAAAAGAAGTCCCAACAGTTTTTTTAAGTACACCATGCCTAAAACCAATGAAGAACAAAGAAACAACTAATTTGAAAAACGGGACAACGCATTAATAAAATTTAACCCTCCGGCACCAGGGCCATACTCAATACGGAAGCTGCTATGTTTTTTTGTTGGAGAAGTGTTTGTGCACAAGGCTCAATGGTTGCCCCGGTAGTGATGACATCGTCCACCAAAAGCACATGCTTAAATTTCCCGTTGTATGATGCATTGAGGTCAAAGGCATCTTTAGAGCCTTCCCAGCGACTTTGTCGGCCTTTTTTGGTCGGGGTTTTTATGTTCTTCACTTTTATCAACCGTTCATCACAATATTCAGCACCTAAATTTTTCGCAATTGTACGTGCCAATAAAGCTACTTGATTGTAGCCCCGCTTTTCAGCTTTTTGGGATGCAAAGGAACCGGTACTACTGCATCAATATGGCCGAGTTGACCACTTTCTTTTAATTGGGCACCGCACCAATCCCCAAAAAAGCCTCCGATCTGTTCTTGGTTTTTGTATTTGAGCCAAGACAATAAATTTTTTATCAGGCCATTTTTGGAGAAGAAAACGAACGATGCAGCTTTTTTATGGGAATTCTACCATAAAATATACGGTCCACGGCATTTTCTTCCAGATAGTTATAATCGGTGAGTGGCACATCATGTCGACAAACGGTACACAAAACATGTTCATCCCTGAATAATTGCGCATTACATCCAAAACATACCCTTGGCAATAGGATGTTGTTAATCTCGTTTATTATCTTAGCCAACCTTTTTGGTGTCAAATCTTATACATTTTTAGAGTAGTCTGTCAACCCCATGAACTCCCAAGATAACAATTTCAACTACAAAATTATTTTTGCCGCTATGGCCGCGGTAATTGTGGGGATTCTTATTGCCTTTTATTACAGCTACGCCCAATCCAAAAACCAAATGATCTATTTGGAGGAGGAAAAATCACTTTTGGTAAAGGATTTAACATTGATGAGGGCAGAGGTCGACCGTTTATCGGGATTAAATGAGGTAAACGAAATCGAGTTGCAAACCTCCCGGTTTAGGGTGCAGCAACTTTTGGACTCCGTCGGCAGATTAAACTTCAGTATTACCAAATTAAAGGAAACCAGAAAGGAACTTCGTAAATTGGAGTTGCGTTTTGACAGCCTGAAGCTCAAAAACAACTTTCTTAGGTACAACAATAGTTTACTGGCAAGCAAGTACGACGAGACCTTGAAGCGGTTGGAAGAACTACGGGGCAGGGCCAATAATATGCAACAAACGGAATCTTTGCTTCGCGAGACCAATAAGGAACTTGCCAAGGAACTCAAAATTAAAAGCTATTTAAAACTACAAGATGCCGAAGGCAGTGGTTTTAGGTTAAGGGCTGGCAGACCCATAAAAACCAATAAAGCTTCTGTGATCGAAAAATTGAGAGGATGCGTTACCATATTGAGCGACCCTAACACCAAAGGGGACATAAAAGTGCTATACCTTCAGTTTTTGGATCCCAATATGGCCATTATCGAAGACAACGCCAACACTATTTCCGTTAGCGGGAATACATACAGCAAAAAAGTTGAGATTGTCTACACCGGAAAGGAGATCAGTATTTGTGATGCCATAACCGTACCCGAAGGGTCGTTGGCAGAGGGAATTTATACCCTAAATGTCTTTGAAGATGAAAGATTGTTGGCTTCCACTGAATTTCAGCTGAAATAACATACTTCTTTTTGGGTAAAATTCTATTTTTGCCCAATGGCAAATCAGGAAGACATTTTTAAGAAGGTTATCTCCCATGCAAAGGAATACGGGTATGTGTTCCAATCCAGTGAGATTTATGACGGACTCAGTGCAGTTTATGACTACGGACAGAATGGTGCCGAGCTAAAGAAAAACATTCGCGAATATTGGTGGAAGGCGATGGTGCAGCTCAATGAGAACATTGTGGGCATCGATGCGGCGATATTTATGCATCCCACCACATGGAAGGCCTCTGGCCACGTAGATGCCTTTAACGACCCTTTAATCGATAACAAGGATTCCAAAAAAAGATACCGCGCCGATGTTTTGATCGAGGATTATGTGACCAAGATCGAGGCCAAGATCGAGAAAGAGGTGAAAAAGGCAGCCAAACGGTTTGGCGATAGCTTTGACAAGGAACAATTCCTTGCTACCAACCAGCGTGTTTTGGATTATCAAGCAAAGGCTGATTCCATTTTAAAACGTATGGGAAAATCCCTCGAAAATGAAGACTTGGCCGATGTAAAAGCCTTGATCGAGGAATTGGAGATTGCCTGTCCGCTTTCAGGATCAAAAAATTGGACCGATGTAAAGCAGTTCAACCTAATGTTCGGAACCAAATTGGGGGCTTCTGCCGATAGTGCCATGGACCTCTACCTTCGTCCTGAGACCGCTCAAGGGATATTCGTCAACTTTTTGAACGTACAGAAAACTGGACGAATGAAGATTCCTTTTGGGATTGCCCAAACAGGAAAAGCTTTCCGTAACGAGATCGTTGCCCGTCAGTTTATCTTTCGTATGAGAGAATTTGAACAGATGGAGATGCAATTCTTTATAAAACCAGGCACCCAATTGGAGTGGTACGAGGCGTGGAAAGAGAAACGGATGAAATGGCACCTTTCTTTGGGAATGGGAGTTGACAACTACCGTTTCCATGACCACGAAAAATTGGCGCACTATGCTGATGCAGCTTCAGATATCGAGTTTAGGTTTCCGTTTGGTTTCAAAGAACTGGAGGGAATCCATTCCCGTACCGATTTTGATTTGGGCAAGCATGAGGAATACTCGGGCAAGAAACTACAGTATTTCGACCACGAAGAGAATAAGAGCTACACGCCCTACGTGTTGGAAACTTCCATTGGATTAGATCGTATGTTCTTGGCTGTTTTCTCTAACTCTTTGCAAGAAGAAGAGTTGGAAAATGGCACTACGCGTACCGTACTTAAGATTCCGGCCGTACTTGCACCGAACAAAGTGGCGGTTTTACCATTGTTGAAGCGTGATGGACTTCCCGAAGTCGCTCAAAAATTGGTGGACGAACTGAAATGGGATTTCAATGTGGATTATGATGAAAAAGATGCCGTAGGGCGCCGTTACCGCCGTCAAGATGCTGCGGGAACACCTTTCTGCGTTACGGTGGACCATCAAACATTGGAAGACGATACGGTAACCATCCGCCATAGGGATACCATGGACCAAAAACGTGTAAAGCTTTCAGAGGTGAAGGAAATCATCTCCAAAGAAGTGGATATGCGTTATTGGTTACAGAAAATCTAAGGCTTAGAACAATCCGGTAATCTCCCCGGCATCATTAATGTCGATACCTTCGGATGATGGATGTGTTGGCAACCCTGGCATACGCATAATGTTGCCCGTTATCGGAATAAGGAAACCTGCCCCAACGGCAATTTCTATTTCTCGCACGGTGATGATAAAATCTTTGGGCCTGCCCAATAATTTAGGATTGTCCGATAATGACTTTTGGGTTTTGGCAATGCAAACGGGCAGTTGCTCTAAACCAAGGTCTGCGATTTTTCTTAAATCAGCTTTGGCTTTGGCGGTGTAGTCCACGTATTCCGCACCATAAATTTCGGTGGCAATAGTGGCTATTTTGTCTTTTACTGTTGATTTCCAATCATAAAGTGGTTGGAAATCGGAGGCTTTGGATTCCACAATCTCAATTACGGATTTAGCCAATTCTTCCGAACCTTCACCACCCTTCTCCCAAACATTGGCAACGGCTACTCGAACACCTTTTGATACTGCTAATGCCTTGATTACCGCAATTTCTTCATCCGTGTCTGTAACAAATTTATTGATGGCAATTACGGGAACAACGTTGAATTTAGCGATGTTTTCCAAATGCTTCTCCAAATTCGGAAGCCCTTTTTTCAAGGCCTCTACGTTGGGTTCGGTCAACGATTTTAAATCTGCGCCCCCATGATATTTTAATGCCCGAATAGTTGTGGTAAGCACAACGGCCTTGGGCTTTAAACCAGCACTTTTACATTTGATGTCGAAGAATTTTTCGGCCCCTAAGTCAAATCCAAATCCAGCTTCTGTAACGGTGTAATCAGAATGGGACATTCCCATGAAAGTAGCCAGTACAGAGTTGGTTCCTTGTGCTATATTGGCAAAAGGCCCACCGTGAATAATGGCGGGGTTTCCCTCTATGGTCTGTACCAAATTGGGTTTTATGGCATCCTTCAACAAGGCGGCCATAGCGCCTTCGGCCTTCAAATCTTTAGCGTAGATAGGTTTTCTGTCAAAAGTGTACCCAACAAAAATGTTGCCCAATCGCTTTTTTAGGTCGCTTAGGCTTTCGGCCAAGCAGAGAATGGCCATGATCTCGGAGGCAGCGGTAATATCAAATCCGGTTTCCCTTGGCACGCCCGAAGTGGTACCACCAAGCCCCACTATGATGTGGCGCAGGGAACGGTCGTTCATATCCATTACGCGTTTCCAGCCAATGGTTCTGGGATCCAATCGTAAAGAATTGGTTTTATTCTGAATATTGTTGTCAATAATGGCCGATAAAAGATTGTGTGCCTTTTCAATGGCGGCAAAATCGCCCGTAAAGTGCAGGTTGATGTCCTCCATGGGCAACACTTGCGAATAACCACCACCAGTGGCACCTCCTTTAATTCCAAAAACGGGACCTAGCGATGGTTCCCGCAATACCACGGTTGTTTTTTTGCCCAAACGGTTCAATCCCTCGGAAAGGCCTATGGACATGGTAGTTTTTCCCTCGCCAGCTGGGGTTGGGGAAATGGCCGATACCAAAATTAAATTACTGTTTTTGGCTTTATCTCGGTTAATGGCCTTAAGAGGAAGTTTGGCCTTGTATTTCCCGAACATTTCAATGTGCTCTGGGTCGATTCCAAATTTTTCTGCAATGGTGGATATGTGTTTCAAAGAAACACCTTTGGCGATTAGTAAATCGTTCATAGTTTAGTTTTTATGCGCAAGGAAAGCATGTATCCTTCCCCTAATTGCTATACAAGATACATAATCGAGGGAGTAAAACTATGATATTTGTGGGTTCGAGAGGACTATTCGACTCTTCTACCTTCGGTGGTGAAAGACAAACCTTGTTGTCCCGAAGTGGAAATCATGACCCCTTCAAAATAAGGCTCGTGGGAAGTTGGTTTTATGGACCAATTAAAAAGGAAGTTGGCACCTGTTCCTCCTGACTTGTCCTTCTCATCAATCACAATTTCAACGGTTTCCATCGGTTTTATGTAGATGGGCTCATCAAAATAAGTTCTGATGGGATTGCCCTTGGTATCAAAATATTCCGCTTTGTGGATGTAGATGGTATCTCTTAGGTTGGTATTTCGCATACTTATGGTACTGGTAAGGGCGTGGGTGCGGTGTTCGGTTTCACTATAAATCTCGGAATACACGGAGAGATACGAAATACCTTTCATCAAGGAATCCCGCTCGGAGATATGAGCCGTGCGATTGCTCCAGTTTACAGAGTCGATGGAACTCACTTCTTTCTTGTTTTTTTCAGTGCAGGAAAAAATCAGGAGCAAAAACAGGAAAGAAATATAATTTCGTGTCATATGATTTGCAATTGGTAACTAAGATACGGATTACTCACAAACCTATTCAAAGCTTTTTATTTGATGAATTAGTCTTTTTGCTTTCTGAATAACAGATAAGAATATACTACAGGAACCAAGACCATTACAGCGATGATGGTCATAAAAATGATAAAATTGGTCTGTTCATTAAAAATTAGGCTGGATAGAATGACAAGCAAACCGCCTGCGAACCAGATTTTGCCTCCCAATTTGTGGGTTTCTTTCCAAACACTTTCATTTTCCAAGGTCCAAGGCGTTCGGATACCTATAAAATAATTGGCTTTGATTGTTTTGAAATAGTTGCCAAATATGATGAAAAGGATTCCGCATAACAACAAAATATAATTGGGATTGGCAATGGATTGATTTTTTGCAGTGTATATGATAAACAATGCCAAAACCGACATAAAAGTGGTGATAATCCATTTTAAGGTATCATATTTCTTGCCCATTTTTTGGATTTGTTTTTTCGGGTCGATGTAGGGTGCCGCCAAAAATATCACGTAGATCAACAAAGAAGTTAAAATAGGGATAAGGATAAGTTCCGATCTATCGCCGTAGCGGTCCACCTCCCCCTTTATATTCCAGTGCAAGGGAACTTCACTGGGCAACTGCTTCCAAACGTAGGTTAAGTAGAGAAAGGGCAGCAATACAATTCCGATGAGCGGCAATTCTTTTTTAAGCTTCATAATTTATTTTTTAAGGGTTAGTATCCAGTTAAGCAAATCTTCTAAAATGGAGGTGCTAAGTGAATATTCCACAAACTGTCCTTTTTTTTCACTAGTGACCAGATTGGCTTGTTTTAATATATCCAAATGGTGGGAAATACTTGGTTTCGAAATTTGAAACCGCTCGGCAATCTCTCCCGCATTCATATCCTTTTCTTTGAGTAGTTCTACAATCTCTCTACGTGTTTCATCATTCAGGGCCTTGAACAGGGAATTCATTTTTTATATTTAGTTGTTTAGGCAAATATCTAAATGTTAATTGAAATTTCAAAATAGTTGTGTTCTAGCACCCAATATTGCTTACTGTTTGACTTTTATAGGCACCCAAAACTCCTCTTCGGATTCGGGGTGCTCTCCTTTGTATTTATCGCCCATTAGTGCAAAGTAGGGCCTGCTGTCCATTTCATATTCCGAAAGGGGTAACCATTCTGAATAAATATACTTGAAGGTTTCCATGGCATGGCTCGGTTTTCCTTTGTATGGAAAAACTGCATATAGGCCTTTGGGCAATGCTAGGCTTTCCATTTGGTCGGGAATTTGTTCAAAATCGGATACGGCAATGGCGGCCCATTTTTCAAATGCCTGGGTAGGGTCAAAATTTTTAAAAAAGGACGTGTCGGGATAAATTTCTACCGAATAAAGGTCATTATTAATGGAGTTTTTGACCTCCCTTTTCCTTGGTGAAAAGCTAGTCCAAAGATCAAAAGTTTTATCATCAGCGAAAGATGTACTCAGTTTTTTGCCAATTAATTTAGTAGGAGGTAGGGTTTCTATTTTTGGTGTCATTGATCAAATTTTAAAAAACATAATTTAATTGCATACCCCCAAAATAATTGCGTGCATTTCCTGGATAATAATATCTGGGCTGTGCGCCTCCAAAACCAACTGCATTGATCAATACGGATTGGGCATAACTACTGTCAAAAATATTGTTGATTCCCGCACTTAGACCTAAACTGATATGCGACGAAAGTGAGGTACGGAAGCCCAACTTGGCATGGAACACGTTAAAGGAATCGCTGTTTATGGAATTGGCATCCGTTAAGGGAATTTCGTCCACATACTGATGGGTCAGATTAAGCAACAACCCGTTTGAATGCCTTAAATCGATACCCGAACTTAATCGATGTTTTGGCACCCCAGTGAGCGGATTGCCCGAATAATCGTTGTCACCGTCGACAAAATCCACAAAACTATGGTCGTTCAATGTATAGCTGAGATATGGGGAAAAGGTAACCGACCGTGATAGTTTTTCTCGGTATTGCAAGTCCAGTTCCAACCCTTGGTGACGGGTTTTCCCGGCATTTCTGCCAATATATTGGTCCTCTCCAATACGTTGGGCCACCAACAGGTTTTTCACGTTCATTCGGTACAGGCTGATGTTCGCCGAAAGCCTTTTCTCAAATAGCGACAACTCACTTCCAAGTTCATAGTTTATTCCCGTTTCTTGGGCAATGCCCGGGTTGATGACTCCTTCTGGAGTAAGTGTTTCTTCCAAACTGGGATTGGAAAAGCCCCTACTGATGTTCGCATAGATTTTTGCATTTTTTAATTGGTAGTTGATCCCCAGATTTGGTAGCAAAATGGCATCAAAATCACGTTCTGCAGAAGCGTTGGTCTCTCCTTGGTTGAACAAGTCCCTAAAATCGTAATGGGTCTTGTTCAAGTTTAGCCCCAATTGGGCGGAAAATTTTGTCGTTAAAGGATAGGTAAGCGTCCCGAAAAGGTTGAACTGCCACCTAAACTCTGTATTGTCGCTTAGTTGACTTCCTTGCAGGCTACCGTTGCCATTATTTTCTTCATACAGATTTTCAAAAGTGCCCCAATGGTATTCATCTTTATAGAACTCGCCACCAAAGGAGAATTGTGCATTGCCCCAATTGCCGGCAAAACGGTTCCGAACACCAAATCCATTGGTAAACTCATCCAAAATATCGAAAGGTCTAGGTTCGTAATGGTCCAAGTAAGTATAGAAAACACTTGTGGTATTTTGGAGGTTTTCGGAAAACTGATAGGTATGTGACAGACCCGTTAAAATATAGTTGTTGGCCTCATAACCCTTTGATTCCAACCAGTTTGATGGTGCCCTCGTAGGATCCTCCTCAAAATCTGTTTGATTAATGGAACTCGGAATATGCGCTGTATAATCGATATAGTTTACCAAAATAGCCATGCTGCTTTTTTGCCCGGTTTGGAACTGGGTGTTCAGCAGTAAACCATCGCGCCGGAACTGACTGTTCTGTCTGTATCCATCGGTTTCCAGATGATTGTAGCTAAGGGATAGATTAAAACCGTCTTCCGAATGGGTAAATGTCAAGTTGTCTTTCAACATATTGTAAGACCCCATCGCGAACGAATTAATGAGTTGGGTCTTGTCTTGAACGGATGCCTTGGTGTCCAGCAAAATGGCACCACCCAGATTGGAACCATACGCAGTGGCTTTTGGGCCTTTTATAACCTCTACGGCACCTAAATTCTCATAATCGTAGGCCTCGATGGTGGAGGAGCCAGTGCCATTGGTAACGGGAATACCGTTAAAGTACATGCGTAGCTTGTTGGTTCCGTAGGGTGTTCTTGCACCGATGCCGCGGATCGTAATTCGATTGGTGTTGATGGCTCCCGATAAAATATAAACACCCGAAATCTGATTGATGGCAGAAGGGATGTCCGTGGGATTGAAACGCTCAAAAGCCTGACCTGCAATTTTGGACGAAGATGTAATTCCCGTAGCTTTTTTAGGAATGGCATCTTGGGTAAGGACAACTTCATCCAATTGTGTTATGGAGTCTTTTTGGGTGTCCTGTGCTATTATTTGAAGTGCAAATAAAAGTGTGAAAAGTAGGGAGAATCCCTTAAATCCCTCATTGAGGGTTTTATTCCCCGACGTTCTACATCGAAATAAATTGATTTTTTTCGTTTGAAGACCTCCTGGGCTTGCCCTAAGGTAGTTGATTTTAAAACTCATTGAAATGATTTGTCTAGTTCGTTTAGTACTGTCTCGGTGTTCTTGATTGTTGCAAATTCATCTTTTAAGTTGGCCAATTCCGAATGAAAAATGATGTCTGCACTATATTTTTTTCCATCAAACCCAATTTTATCAAAGGCAGCAGTGGCATCAGAAACCAAAATAACATTAAAACCAAGGTTTGAGGCCATCCGAACCGAAGTGGAAATGCAATGCTCAATGGTGAGTCCCGCAATCACCAAGTCAGTAATATCTTGAGCTTTTAGGCTTATTTCCAATTCAGTGCCAATAAAAGCATTGTTCACGGTTTTTTCAAACACAGGTTCGTTGATCATAGGTTGAACCGCTGGGTGGAATTCGTTTCCCATTTTATTGGGGTGCAAGGGTGAACTAAGGTTGGTCGAATTGTGCTTTATATGAAAAATGGGCAAATGTTTTTTTCTGAAGTGTTTGAGTAGTCTGCCACAATTTGCTTCAGCTTCGGGATTGTTCCGCTCCATACCATAAAATGTTGTTTCTTGAAGCCCAAGTTGGGTATCTATTAGAACAAGTGCGGTCATGAGGATGAATTTTGATCTAAAAATACGGGAAAACATCAAGAAAGCAGGTGTCCATTCTTTCCATCGATACATCCATTGGTAAATTCAATTTTAGGGAGCCGTTCACAATAGCTATTTTTGAACAAATTTGATAATATGAAAATCGCATCATACAATGTTAACGGAATCCGGGCGGCAATGAACAAAGGGTTTATGGAGTGGTTGACATCCGTTGGTCCAGACGTAGTTTGTTTGCAAGAGACCAAGGCCATGAAAGAGCAAGTGGATACCCATCTTTTTGAAGAAGCCGGTTACCCTTACCACTACTGGTTCAGTGCACAGAAAAAAGGATACAGCGGTGTGGCTTTACTATGTAAAAACGAACCGGATAACGTAGAATTCGGAACGGGAATAGATTATATGGATCATGAGGGGAGAAACATCCGTGCCGATTTTGGAGACCTTTCTGTAATGAGCATGTATTTGCCATCTGGCACCAATATGGATCGTTTGGATTTTAAGTTGACGTACATGGCCGATTTCCAAAAGTATTCGGAGGAACTTCGAAAAGAACGCCCCAACCTAATTGTTTGTGGGGATTACAATATCTGTCATGAGGCAATAGACATCCACGATCCCGTTCGCAACAAAAATGTATCAGGATTTTTGCCCGTGGAGCGGGAATGGATAGGCAATTTTATGGAAAGTGGTTTTATTGATAGTTTTAGACATTTCAACAAAGAACCAGATAATTACACGTGGTGGAGTTACCGGGCCAATGCACGGGCCAATAACAAGGGCTGGCGTTTGGATTACGGAATGGTTGCAGAACCCTTGGAAAATAGGCTCAAACGTTCCGTGATTTTGTCCGAAGCCAAGCATAGCGACCATTGCCCCATTTTATTGGAAGTTGAGAAATAACATTGGCGTAAAGGCCGAAGTTTTTGTTTCAGTACCTTTAACTGTCCTAAACCAAAAAAGATGAAATACACAAGAATTCCACATACCGATATCCGAATATCCAAAATTTGTTTGGGAACCATGACCTGGGGCCGCCAAAACAATGAAGATGAGGCGTATGAACAGATGGACTACGCCTTAGATCAAGGTGTGAACTTTTTTGATACGGCCGAGCTGTACCCGGTTCCGGCAAAGAAAGAGCTGTACGCGGTAACCGAAGAATTTATAGGGAACTGGTTCAAAAAAACAGGCAATCGGGACAAAGTGGTGCTTGCATCTAAAATAGCGGGGCCTGGACACGCTGCGAAGCACATTCGCAGCACGGGGTTCAGTAAGGAATCCATTATCAGTGCGGTTGAAGGCAGTTTAAAACGTTTACAAACCGATTATATCGACTTGTACCAGCTCCATTGGCCGGAGCGGAACACCAATTATTTCGGACAACGTGGCTACAATGCCCATGCGGTTGATGTTTGGGATGATAATATCCACCAAGTATTGGAAACATTGCGCGATTTGATTGCCGAAGGCAAGATTCGTCATGTAGGATTGTCCAATGAAACTCCTTGGGGTGCCATGCGTTATTTGGAAGAAAGCAAGGTGCACCAGTCTTTACCTAGAATGCTAACAATTCAAAACCCATATAATCTCTTGAACCGATTGTTTGAGGTTGGGCTATCCGAGGTTGCCATGCGTGAGCAAATAGGTTTGTTGGCTTATTCCCCACTCGGATTTGGAGTGTTGAGCGGAAAATACCTGACCGAAATTCCCCCAAGAAAAGCAAGGGTGACTTTGTTTCCGAATTACAACAGATATAGCGGCGATACAGCTGTACAGGCTACCGAGAAGTATGCCCAATTGGCCAGTGAACACGGTATGAGCATGGCACAAATGGCCTTGGCCTTTGTGAACACCAGACCATTCCTTACCAGTAACATTATTGGTGCAACCAGTATGGAACAACTCAAGGAGAACATTGCCAGTATAGATGTGGACCTATCCGATGCGGTGTTGGTCGGGATTGAAGAAATCCATAGAGAGATTCCAAATCCCGCACCATAAACTATTCTAAAGCATAAGCACGGTATTCATCACCCGAAGGGGTACCCATTTTGCCTCCTCCACAGGAAATCACGACGTATTGTTTCCCATCGACTTGATAGGTAATGGGTGTGGCATAGCCACCGGAAGGAAGCTGGTCTTCCCAAAGTTGTTTGCCGGTTTTCATATTAAAGGCACGGATTTTTTCATCCTTGGTGGCCGCAATAAAGAGCACTCCACCTTTGGTGACCACTGGACCTCCATAGTTTTCAAGTCCAGAAACGGGAACATTGGGGTCTTCCAAACTTTCTTCATGCCCCAAAGGTACCGACCACAGATATTCCCCTGAATTAAGGTCGATGGCATTCAAGGTGCCCCATGGAGGTTTTATCACAGGATAACCCCTATCGTCCTTAAATCTGGCAAAACTGGCCACGGAATAGGGAACATCCACTGTTAACTTTTCTACCCTATGGTCTTTCGCTTTTTCCATACCCATAACAAACTCGGTAATGGCATTGGTTTCCTCCTCGGAAAGATTGGGCATCCCCGGCATGGCACCGCGGCCTTTTTGGATAATGGTTTTTATGGAATCGGATTTCAATCGCAACTTCACATTTTGGAGCTCAGGAATTCCGTTTAAACCCTGTAAATTGCCACCATGGCATCTGGCACAGTGAATTTGTGCCAAACTTTGCCCCACGCTGGAACCTTCTCCATCACTACCAATTTCTTTCATTTTAATGATCCAAGCCATTTCATTGGCGTTAACGTACATCACACCATCTCTGGGGTCGAGCGCTGCTCCGCCCCATTCGGCGCCACCGTCGGCACCTGGGAATAAAATCACTCCCGTAGTATCCATCGGTATAAATTGCCCTTGTGATGTAATGGAGTTGAATTTTTCCAACACAGTTGGATTATCCTTGGTTTCATTCCCTTGAACCAAATCATCAACAAAAGCAGTTCTGTTCGGTGCGTATAAATCGTCTTCTGTTAAAATTTGACGGGCAAAAGGAGCTGGTTTTAAGGGTAGGGGTTGAGTTTCGAACGCTTTTTCACCAAGCAGTGTGGAACTTGGATAGGCCTTTTCCTCGATAGGGAAGAGAGGCTCCCCAGTTATTCGGTTGAACACAAATATGTGCCCACTTTTGGTTACTTGTGCTACCGCAGGAATGGTTTGTCCGTCCCTAACAATATCCACCAAGTTGGGCGGTGCGGGCAAGTCTCTGTCCCAAATATCGTGGTGCACCATTTGAAAATGCCAAATACGTTCCCCAGTAGTGGCATTTAGCGCCAACAGGGAATTGGCAAAAAGGTTGGATCCTTCGCGGTCGCCACCATACCAGTCAAAAGCGGCCGAACCCGTAGGAATATAAACAATGCCCTGCTCCTTGTCCAAGGCCATGCCCGGCCAGCTGTTGGCACCGCCAACTTTTTTATAGGCTTCGGCAGGCCAGGTGTTGTAACCAAATTCTCCTGGTTGGGGAATGGTGTGGAAAGTCCATAAAATTTTACCTGTGAGTACATCGTATGCCCGTATGTGTCCTGGTGAAGAGCCGGGTCCTTCGCCCACACGAGTACCTTGAATGAGTATGTTCTGAAAAACGGCTCCAGGGGTATTGGATACTACGGACAACTTATTGGGGTCTCTGCCCAAGCCGTCACGGAGGTCAATGCTGCCGTCGTTGCCAAAATCGGTAATGGGCTTGCCTGTTTCAATATTGATGGCGTACAGTTTTGATCCGGAGGAGAAAAAGATACGACCGGGTGCTTTGCCATCCGATTTCCAATAATTTAGTCCACGATTGAGTCCCAAACCTGATTCATCCTTGGTTTTTGGTGAAAATTTCCAGATTTCTGTTCCTGTTTTTGCGTTGATTGCGAACAACTCAATGGCGGCATTTACCCCATAAAGTACATCTTCCACCATTAAGGGGCTAGTCTGTATCTGTGTTGTTCTTCCTTCTTTCAGTCCTCCGCTTTTATAGCTCCAAGCGAGTTTTAATTGATTTACATTGGAGGTGTTGATTTGATCAAGATTGGAGAAATGCGTTCGTTCGGGGTCTCCCAAATAATGTTCCCAAGTGGTGAAATAGGTTTTGTTGGCTGTGTCTGGTTTTGGTTCGGAACAGGAAGCCAATAGGGCTAAGCAAAGTAGAGGGTAAAATCTTTTCATGTGCGGTTTGAAAGTTTTTTTTAATCGAATATTCGCAATCAATCATAATACCTTGTCTCGTTGAGCCTTCTGACTCCACTCAAGACAAACTTAAGTCGGGGGGTTATTAGGCTCAACGTCATGGCAATGAAGTCTCGACCTGACAACTTTTTGTTTGCATGATTGATTTCGGACAATCGGATTTTTTAAATATAGAAATAAACCATCAAAAAGAAAGATTATCCGAATAGATGAGCGACCACATCTTCAATCTTGGATACTTTTTGTACCCGTATCCCCGTTCTTTTTAGGCCGATTTTGTTGTTTTTGGAGACAAATATGGTAGAGAAGCCTAATTTCTCCGCTTCAAGAATGCGTTGGTCCACCCGTTGCACGGGTCTAATTTCACCAGCAAGTCCTACTTCCGCTGCAAAACAAGTGCCTTTTTCAATGGGAATATCGGAGTTACTGGATAAAATAGCGGCCATTACGGCCAAATCAATGGCTGGGTCGTCCACGGAGATTCCACCGGTAATATTTAAAAAAACATCCTTGGCTGCTAGTTTAAAACCCGCTCGTTTCTCCAAAACGGCCAAAAGCATGTTCAACCTTTTGGCATTGAAACCTGTTGCGGATCGTTGTGGTGTTCCGTAAACGGCGGTGCTCACCAAAGCCTGTATTTCAATAAGCAAAGGTCGCATACCTTCAACAGTTGCCGCAATAGCAGTACCGCTCAGGTCTTCCTCATTTTTGGAGATCAATACTTCGGATGGATTGTTCACTTCGCGTAAACCACTTCCTTGCATTTCGTAAATACCCAGTTCGGCTGTGGAACCAAATCGGTTTTTGAGGGAACGAAGGATACGATACACGTAATTGCGATCACCTTCAAATTGGAGAACGGTATCGACCATGTGCTCCAAAATCTTGGGACCTGCAATAGTACCATCCTTGGTGATATGACCTACCAAAATAACAGGGGTATGGCTCTCTTTCGCAAATTTGATGAGTTCGGCAGTGCTTTCACGGATTTGTGAAATGCTTCCAGCTGCGGATTCGATATAATCGGTGTGCAGTGTTTGAATGGAATCTATAATGACCAAATCGGGCTCAATGGTGGATATTTGCTGAAAAATGTTTTGGGTTTTGGTCTCGGTAAGAATGTAGCAATTTTCGCTCTTGGGTTGAATGCGGTCGGCTCGCATTTTAATTTGCCGTTGACTTTCTTCCCCTGAAACATATAGAATTTTGTAGGGCAGTTTTAACGCAATTTGAAGCAACAAGGTACTTTTTCCAATACCAGGTTCTCCTCCCAGTAAAGTAAGCGAACCTGGTACCAATCCACCTCCCAAAACGCGGTTGAACTCTTGGTCTTTGGTATCCAACCGGAGTTCTTTTTCTTGCGTGATTTCGGAAACCTTAAGGGGTTTGTTGGCCTGTTTGGCGACCTTGTCGGTCTTCCAACTTTTTTTATCCTCTTTTTGGACCACTTCTTCCACAATTGTGTTCCACTCTTTGCAAGAGGAACATTGCCCAATCCATTTTGGGAATTGGGTTCCACAGTTTTGACAAAAAAATGCTGTTTTGGTTTTGGCCATTAAAAATAAATGAGATGTCTAAGATATGGATTTTTGAACCTTATCCGATTTGTGCAAGTTAACCGAAACCAAATAAAGACCTACCTGACCAAAAAATGCTTTATAACACTGGGTTTTAAATGTGGTTTTATTTTGTCAGCACTGAATATGATAACACCTAACTTTATAGCAACAAAAAATCCTGTGGAGCTAGCTCCACAGGATTAATCTAAAGTCCATTAATCTGTCAACCTATTTCAGGTTAACCAAGAATTTATTTTTTAATCGGCCAGAACAATTACTTTATTGTCCTTCATCTCAACAGTACCGCTTGAGATTGCCAAAACAGTTTCTCCATTTTTTCCTTTTGAAAACTTATCGGCAAAGGCTTCATCTATAGTGATGTTGCCCTTTACTTTTACGTTTCCCTTTTGCAACAAAGAAACCACAGGTGCGTGGTTCTCCAGCATTTGGAACTCGCCATTTATACCAGGAACGGTAACCGCAGTTACATCGCCTGAGAATAAGGTAGCTTCGGGTGATACTATTTCTAAATACATATTTTCTCTTGTAATTCCCGTGGAAACGGGAATCTTTTAAACTTTGACTTAATTAACAATGGGATTCCTGCTTCCGCAGGAATGACACTATGCTTCCGCCAACATTTTCTCTCCAGCCTCTATGGCTTCCTCGATGGTACCTTTAAGGTTAAAGGCAGATTCTGGCAGGTGATCTAGTTTCCCGTCCATAATCATGTTAAATCCTTTGATGGTCTCTTTAATGTCCACCAATACACCAGGAATACCAGTAAACTGTTCCGCTACGTGGAATGGCTGTGACAAGAAACGCTGTACACGTCTTGCTCTACCTACGGCCAATTTATCTTCTTCAGAAAGTTCCTCCATACCCAAGATGGCAATAATATCTTGAAGCTCTTTATAGCGTTGCAACAACTCTTTTACACGTTGTGCACAGTCGTAATGCTCTTTACCCAAAATTTCAGGGGTCAAAATCCTTGAAGTGGAGTCCAATGGATCTACAGCAGGATAAATCCCCAACTCGGCAATTTTACGTGAAAGTACGGTAGTGGCATCCAAGTGGGCAAATGTTGTTGCCGGTGCCGGATCCGTCAAGTCATCCGCAGGAACGTAAACCGCCTGTACCGATGTAATGGAACCTCTTTTTGTTGATGTAATCCTTTCCTGCATGGCACCCATTTCTGTGGCCAATGTTGGTTGGTAACCTACCGCGGATGGCATACGACCTAAAAGTGCCGATACCTCGGAACCTGCTTGGGTAAAACGGAAAATATTATCTACGAAGAAAAGAACGTCTTTACCTTGTCCTTCTCCCGATCCATCACGGAAATATTCTGCAATGGTCAATCCAGACAATGCCACACGAGCACGTGCTCCCGGTGGTTCGTTCATCTGACCGAACACAAAGGTTGCCTTGGATTCTTTCATGGCGCTTTTGTCTACCTTGGACAAATCCCATCCTCCTTCTTCCATGGAGTGCAAGAAATCGTCCCCGTATTTTATAATGCCGGACTCCAACATCTCACGTAGCAAATCGTTTCCTTCACGAGTACGCTCTCCAACACCTGCGAACACGGATAAACCACCGTGGCCTTTTGCAATGTTGTTGATCAACTCCTGAATCAATACGGTTTTACCAACCCCGGCACCACCAAACAATCCAATCTTACCACCTTTTGCATAAGGTTCGATAAGGTCGATTACTTTAATACCTGTAAAAAGTACTTCTGTAGAAGTAGAAAGGTCTTCAAATTTTGGTGCTTCACGGTGAATTGGAAGTCCGTTGTCTCCAGTTTTAGGCAGTTCTTCCAAACCATCGATGGCATCACCGATTACATTGAAAAGACGTCCGTAAACATCTTCGCCAATTGGCATTTGAATTGGATTTCCGGTAGCTACTACCTCTACACCTCTGCTCAAACCATCGGTAGAGTCCATAGAGATGGTTCTTACGGTATTCTCACCAATGTGTGATTGTACTTCGAGAACCAATCTTGAGCCATCAGCTTTTGCTATTTCAAGTGAGTCATAAATTCTTGGGATTTCCACCCCTGATTCAAACTCAACATCAATGACCGGGCCTATAATTTGGGCAACCTTACCTGTTACTTTAGACATTAGTATGTTTATTTATAATTGAATACGCGGAAAATGACCGCTATTTTTTCGGCTGCAAAGATATGCTTTTACATTTTTATTCAGAAACCGATTTCAGTTTTTTTTAAAGAAAAAAGGCGTTGGAAAACCCAACGCCCTTAGTTTTGCTTGTTAGCTGTTGTTTAAGGGTTTATGCTCCAAGACAAATAGTATATCGAACCGATAAACCCTGTACCGATTGCCGTGTAGTATTCATCACCCAACAGATTAGATCCCCCCAGTTTGAAAACTGATTTGATGGATGGAACCGAATAGTTGATCTGGGCATCCAACACAGTATATGCTGGAATATTGCCATCGGCAAACGAAGCTTCCCAGTAATAGCTGTCGCTCCAACGGTAGTTAACGTTAAAACCAAAGTTTTTGAAGAGCGCCGCATTCCCGAAAGATGCTTTTACCTTGTGCTTTGGTGTATTAAAATTGGTTCTTAAATCCGGGTACTTTCCTTCATCAATATCCAATTCCGCGAATGTGTAGTTAACCCCTAGATCAAAGTTCCCAAGTTTGGTATCCACCCCAACTGTACCCCCGTAGGAGTTGATGTCTGCCTCGGAATTGGTATAGGTTTGATACACTTGGTAATCTCCGTTCTGAAGTGCCAACAAGGAAAGACCTCCATCTCCTGCTTCACCATAAAAAGGAACAGCTGTGGTGGTATTGGCCAAAAAGTCGGAATAGCTATTGTAGTATCCGCTCAAGTCAATGGTGAACTTACCCACTTGCCCACGATAACCTGCTTCATAAGCTATGATTTCCTCAGGTTTAACAAGTGGTGTATTTACTGCTTCAGGAGCCCCAGCTTGTAGTGAACTAACGGAGTACGCATTTTCATAGGCTTCACGACCAACGATTTCCACCGTTGCAGGTTGGCCCAAATCGTCCTGAGCCTTTTGGCTTATATTAAATGTTCTTACATCTCGATCAAGGTTGGATGGTGCAGAACCTACAAAAATAGCACGACCTGCATTCAAACCGATGAACAAATCCTGCGTTGTTGGATTTCTAAATCCTTGCTGTACAGAAACCCTAAGGTTATGGTTTCTTTCCTCTCCCAAGGTGTAGGCTAAAGAAAGTCTTGGCGAAAGGAATCCGTCAAAAAACTCATTTTTATCGTAACGGGCAGAACCTGTAAATTTTAAACGGTCGTCCAAAAATTTCTTTTGTACTTGAAGATAAGCTCCGTATTCGTTGTATTTGATAGGTCCGTCAATGTCAGTAAAGATGGTTCCGTTGGAATTTAATTCGTATTCTCTGAACGACCCACCAATTTGGATATCGGCCCAATCATCAATCAGGTGGGCAATATTGTAATTACCGTTTACGTGACGGAATTTCGTTTTATCAATGAACTTTGCCCCTGTGGTTAAGTCCCCATCATTGATTACTTTGTTGAATGCATTCTGAAAAGCAGCTGTCCCTGGAATCAATCGCCCTTCGTCCGCATAAGCTCTTGCCGCGGCATGTGCCTGTACTGATGCATCCTCACGAGAAGTTCCTTGCTGAACAAGTCCTAAAAAAGTAGGTATATATCTTCCTGCATAATCACCAAACCATGATCTTTCGGTAGGGTCATCTGGGTTAGGAGCATCTCTCTTCCATAATCTATTGACATTGATTGCGGCAAAGCGAGTATCGTAGGCATCACCCGAGTTTTCGGAAACGATGTATCCCCTTAAAAAGAAATTATCGTTTTTGATTTCGAGTTTATGCTGTTGCATGGTAAATCCGGCCACGGCATAGCGGTTGGCACCTTGGTAAATTGTGGTACCCCTACCAATTCTACTGTTAAGAATCACTTCCAAATCATCGGCAAATGGCCTGTAATGCAATGCAAAATCGGCTTTTACACTTTCCGCACCATAGTCAGCCAAATCGGCTTCATCATACCCTGTTCTGGAAACCAGTGCAGACCCAACAGTTCCTGATGGTAAGCCAGCCGCCGCATCAAAGTCCAATACTGTAGAAACCTCATCGCCATATACATTCAACCCGTCGTAGGCTGGATTGGAACGGTCTGCTCCTGGATTGTTCAAATCCTCTCTACTGTTGGCATGCCAATCCTCACCGGTCAGAACCGATAGGTTTGCCTTAACGGCCACTTTGTCGCTAAATGCGTGGGCCGCACGCACACCAAAATCTTTATAAAAATTGCTTCCAGCCGCATCTTGGGTGGTTACCCCGCCTTTGGCGTAGGCACTAATCCCTTGAAAATCGAATGGGTTTTTACTTGTCATGAACAGAATACCGTTAAAGGCACCTGCACCATATAATGCAGATGAAGCTCCTGGAAGAATTTCTACACTCTGCACATCTAACTCGGACATGCCCACAAGGTTACCCAGTACGAAATTAAGTCCCGGGGCGGTGTTGTCCATGCCATCTACCAACTGCAAGAACCTGTTGTTGGCAAAAGTTGCAAAACCTCTGGTATTGACGGATTGAAATGTTAAACTGTTTGTATTGATGTCCACTCCCTTCAAGTTTTGAAGACCTCCATAAAAGGATTCTGCCGTAGTGTTTTTAATTTCCCTGAGACCAAATCTTTCAACGGATACGGGAGACTCAAAAATACGTTCCGGTGTTCTTGATGCTGAGATCACAATTTCATCCAACATGGTGTTGGCTTCCGAAAGTGTGATGGTAAGTGTCTGGTTGTTTGAAGTGACATTGGCTGTAAAATCCGAGAAACCTATACTGGAAAATTGAAGCTGAAAAGGGGGTTCTTCATCAGTATTAAAGGTAAAGTTTCCATCAAAGTCCGTAGTGGTTCCTTCTGCTTTCCCTACCAAGACCACATTGGCTCCCGGTATTGGATCGTTATTTTCATCAACTACCTTTCCCTGTACGGTGGTCTGACCATAAGTTGCCAAACCCAACAGCATTAGGGAAAGAAACATAAGTTTTTTCATTTGCTATGGATTAGAGTTAATTTAGTTATTGTGCATGTTAAGTACCAATCGGGAAGATACATTTTTTTTTATTTCGATTATACAAATTTGAAAAAAATTATGCATGCATAATACTTTTTTGGCAAAAAATCCAGTTCAAATATATGTTTTCAACAAAAAAGGTGCTATATCCAGCACCTTTTTTGTTTGGTCTTATGTTTTTACTTTCTATTCTACCGTAACGGATTTAGCCAAATTTCTTGGCTGGTCCACATTACATCCTCTCATTACTGCGATATGGTATGAAAGCAATTGTAAGGGAATTGTTGTGAGTAGCGGTGATAGGCATTCCGAAGTCTCTGGTACCTCGATTACGTGGTCCGCCAACTCTTTTACGGTTTCGTCACCTTCTGTTACTATGGCTATGATTCGCCCTTTTCTGGATTTTATTTCCTGGATATTGCTCACTACTTTTTCGTAGTGCCCTTTCTTGGTGGCAATCACTACGACTGGCATTTGCTCATCGATCAGAGCGATGGGTCCATGTTTCATCTCTGCGGCGGGATAGCCTTCTGCATGGATGTAACTGATTTCCTTTAATTTTAATGCTCCTTCCAGCGCCACAGGGAAATTATATCCTCTTCCCAAATATAGGCAGTTAGGAGAATCTTTATAAGTTTGGGATATTTCTTCCACCAAAGTATTGGACAACAATGCCTTTTCCACTTTAGCCGGTACAGCTTCCAACTCTGCTAAGTATTCATGGTACTTGGATTGGGAGAGAGTTCCTTTTTCTTGCGCCAATTTTAAAGCAATCAGGGTCAATACCGTGATCTGTGTGGTAAATGCCTTGGTAGAGGCCACTCCTATTTCCGGTCCAGCATGTGTATAGGCACCTGCATGGGTTTCTCTGGCTATGGATGAGCCCACTACGTTACAAACACCAAACACAAATGCTCCTTTTTCCTTGGCTAGTTTTATGGCAGCTAAAGTATCGGCGGTTTCCCCTGATTGGGAAATGGCTATGAGCACATCCTTCTCTGTAATTACCGGGTTACGGTACCTGAATTCTGAGGCATATTCCACTTCAACAGGTATCCGTACCATGTCCTCAAAAATATATTCCGCTACCAAACCAGCGTGCCACGAAGTACCGCAGGCTACTATTATGATTCTGTTTGCGTTGAGGAATTTTTCCAGGTTCTGATCAATGCCGGACATTTTAATGATGCCCTTATCTGCTAACAAACGTCCCCTGTAGGTATCCAATATAGCCTTTGGCTGCTCATAGATTTCTTTGAGCATGAAATGGTCGTACCCGCCCTTTTCTATTTCTTCCAGATTGAGCTGTAACTCTAGAATATTGGGGTAGGCAATCGAATCATCCTTTATTTTGCGCAGTTTGATTTCCTTGCCAATCCTTACAATGGCCATTTCCTCGTCTTCAAGGTAAACGGCGTTGTTGGTAAACTCTATAAACGGTGAGGCATCGGAAGCAATAAAATATTCGTTTTCGCCGATTCCAATAGCGAGGGGACTACCTAACTTGGCTACCACGATTTCATCGGGTTTGTTTTTATCAAAAACAGCAATGGCATAAGCCCCTACAACTTGGTTCAATGCAATTTGAACTGCGTGCCCCAGTTTCACCCCTTCTTTTTTCTTGACCTCTTCAATTAGGTTGATGAGCACTTCGGTATCGGTATCCGATTCAAAGGTGTAGCCTCTTTTGATAAGTGCTTGTTTAATGGACTCATAGTTTTCTATGATTCCATTGTGAATGATCACCAAATCACCTGAATTGGAGAAATGGGGGTGTGAATTTACATCGTTTGGAACTCCGTGGGTCGCCCATCTTGTATGCCCCAAGCCCAACTTTCCTTTAGTGGGGATAGAAGCTTCGGCCTTGTTTTTTAAATCTTCAACTTTGCCCTTTGTTTTGGCAAGATGTATGTTTTCTCCATCGAACAAGGTAACTCCGGCACTATCGTAGCCTCTATATTCGAGTCTTTGAAGACCTTTTATTATAACTGGATAGGCTTCTCTATGACCAATGTAACCTACTATTCCACACATAAGATTTTTTTAGTTAATTACCATTTGGGGGTTGGTCAACAAATTTAAAAGGTATACGTTAAAATATGCAGTTCTGGTTATTTAAAACGATAAACGCCCAAAAAACTACGATAAATACGTACTTTTAATTGGCTTCGGTGTAGTGAATTTCCAATTTAAGTTTCTTACTTTCCTCTCCATCAGAAACATTGCTCCCATATAAAACCGTACCCAAAGGACTTATGGCTGCCGCGACAGGGTAATCAATTCCCTGCATATCGCTACCAACCGCTTCTTGAACACCTATAAGGTTAATATTAGGGGTCAAAGTCAGCCCTAATTTGGCGTTTGCAGAATCCCTGACAATAATATTATTGATGTGCTCCGTAATACGGATCTTATATTTTACGCCCCTGTCATTTTCTTTCTCCAAAAGTCCACCATGATTTAGAAAGTATGTTAATGGATTTGAACCGGAATTAACTGTTGGGTCTTCATTGGATGCATCAAATAGGGGTCGATTGGTTTCTGCATTGTACAAATAAAGCCTCGGAGGCTCTACAACCGACTCGTCCAACGTTTGACGATCTACATAAAATACCAAATTAGCTTCGTTGATCACCCAATTGTTCTGCTTGATCTGGTTAATAATGTTCGCCCCCCCGTTTTCCACTTCTTCAAACAAGCGTACCTCGGCAAGTGTGGCACCGCCTTTTACATATATTCTAGAAGCATTTTCTCCACTGTTCATGGCATTCGCTACTTCTGGCGGAAACATTTCGTTCTCAAAAACATTTACGGCATTTCCAGTAACCCCTGTTTGGGAGCTCTCCAAAAAGTTTAATACAAAATCCTTTTCGGATGTTACTTCTTCCTCGGTTTCGGCGTCATAATCATCGTACGTATAGCTAATGGTAATATTTGCTTCGGACAAATCCAGCAAGAACATTAACTGCTCCATATCGGTTCCCGATAAATGTACTCCCCGAAGGAAATTTTTAAAATTGGATCTGCTCAATAGCTCAGCTTGACCTTCCTTGTCCAAAATATTTTGTTGGAAGAACTCCTTGTTTAGCTCTACACGGATACCGGGATTGAGCTTCGTATCTACTTGTGTGGATTCGTCAATATCTTCAGTGTCCGGATCATCCTCCTTATAATCAACAATAATTTCTTCATTATTGACGGAAACCTCTCCACTGAATAAGGTTTCACCTATAAAACTGGAAAAATCCTGATTGGAATAATATTCCTGCGCCTGTTCAAAATTGGAATTTGGATCCAAGTCCCGCAGAAAGTAA
The DNA here is from genome assembly GCF_056857735.1 of Flagellimonas sp. L-11. Lineage (NCBI taxonomy): Bacteria > Pseudomonadati > Bacteroidota > Flavobacteriia > Flavobacteriales > Flavobacteriaceae > Flagellimonas > Flagellimonas sp. L-11. The sequence continues at coordinate 39,252 of NZ_JBSXNR010000026.1, read as the reverse complement.
TTGGACCTAGAAACCACTAAATTGAACGATTGTTCCTTATCTCCGTAAATACTGTCCAAATCGAACTTATTTGGATAATTGTTTGACACAAAATTATCCCCGGTTCCATCCTCATCGGGGTCATAGGGGTTTGAACCTTGGACCCGCTCTTGATTGTCGGTCACCCCGTCACCGTCCCAGTCGGAATTAGGGTCGTCAACGTCATCGTCGCTTTCCAAATCATCGGGTACGCCATCTCCGTCCGAATCGGGCGAAGGTGATGTTTGAAAAGGTATGAATAAATAGACCTCCTTTACGGTTTCGTTCTCTTGATCGTTATCCGGATCGTCCTCGTCTGCTTGGGAAATATCACCAAAGGTGGGCGATGTTGTGGACAACTGAAGCTGGGAAATGATGCTGGCCTTTCTTTGTCCATAAATGGGGTCATTAAAGGTGCCCAATTGGTACAGTGGCAGTTTATTGGTCTGTACCGCTGTAATGCCTTTGTTGTAGGCAAACACATCGTACTCCACTTTACCGGTAGTGAAAGGCTCTCCTGCAACAACACCTTCGCCTATGGTGTCCAATTCGTCTTCACAAGAGGCAATTAGTAAAAACAAAGTTCCAAACAGTGCCGAAACTTTGATAATCTTGGAAAATCTCATTAAATCTATTTTAAAACCTCTGTATTATAGAAATTTGTGTATGCCTCTTCTGCTTCTTGAAGCGAAACATAGGGCAAAACAGGTACGGAAAGATTGTCTATATGGCTTTTTAGGTCATCGGACAATTCCTCCGCGGCTAAAATAACGGCATCGGAATGATCTACGGCAACCTTTAACAAATTATTATACTCGGGATGGGACAGTGCAGAAATTTCTTCTTTGTCTATGCCATCAAAAGCTATTTTATCTATCATGGCAGTATCGAGCTCTCCCTCAAAATCTTTACCATATACTGATGTTACAATTCTACTTTCGGAGAACAAAGGCTCATCTGCATAGTATTTTCTCAGGTAAAGCGGCACCAAGGAAGCCATCCATCCATGCACATGGATGATGTCTGGGGACCAGTTCAATTTTTTTACCGTTTCCACAACTCCTTTTGCAAAGAATATTGCGCGCTCGTCGTTATCCGGAAACAAATTCCCATCAGCATCGGCAAACGTTGCCTTTCTTTTAAAGTATTCGTCGTTGTCTATAAAATAGACTTGGATTCGCTCTTTTGGTATGGATGCCACCTTAATAATCAAGGGCATATCCATATCGTTGATCACCAGGTTCATCCCTGATAAACGTATTACCTCATGTAATTGATGCCTCCTTTCGTTGATGTTTCCATACCTTGGCATAAATATGCGGATTTGTCCACCGTTACTGTTCACCATTCTAGGCGCTTCGTACGACATTAAGGAAACAGGATTCTCTGGGAGGTAGGGAACTAATTCAGAAGATACAAACAATACCTTTTTACCATTCATAAACACTTTCTTTTGTTTATCCGAAAAACATAGCTGCAAAAGTACAAAAATTATGCTGATTAGCTGTATTTATAGTATTTTTGCACCCTTTTGTACCTGTATATGAAGATATTCGACCGTAAAAAAGAACTCAACGCCTTTACCTTGGAGCAGCGCAACAAAGACCGCACCATTGGTCTTGTACCCACTATGGGGGCGCTCCATACCGGTCATATCTCCTTGATAAAAAAGGCCCTTTCGGAAAATGATTTGGTGGTGGCCAGCATTTTTGTGAACCCTACACAGTTCGACAAAAAGGACGATCTTGATAAATATCCAAGAACTTTTGAAAAGGACATCGACCTCTTAAAACAGGTTTCGGACAAGATTGTGGTATTTGCCCCTACGGTCGATGAAATCTATGAAGGGAAAGTTACCTCTGAATCCTATGAGTTTGATGGTTTGGACAAAGTAATGGAAGGCGAGTTCAGAGCAGGTCATTTTGACGGTGTCGGCACCATCGTGGAACTTTTGCTGAGAACGGTAGCACCTGACAGTGCCTATTTTGGGGAAAAAGACTTCCAACAATTGCAGATTATCCGAAAAATGGCAGAAATCAAGAATTTGCCCTATACCATTATAGGTTGCCCCATTGAAAGGGAACCAAACGGTTTGGCCATGAGTTCCCGCAATGAGAGACTGTCAAAAAAAACCCGCGAAGCGGCTGGTTTCATCCACAGAACGCTACAAGCTGCCAAAGCTAAATTTGGCACGAAAAGTGCTGCATACATAACGGATTGGGTAAAATCCGAATTTGAGGAACATCCTTTGTTTGATCTGGAATATTTTGAAATTACCGACGAGAACACGCTCACCCCAGCTTTAAAAATACAGGACAACCAAAAATATAGAGCATTTATAGCCGTTTACGCAGATGGCGTACGCTTAATTGATAATCTAAGATTGAATTGATAATTTTGCACCATGCAAGTAGAAGTCGTAAAATCTAAAATTCACCGAGTAAAAGTTACCGGAGCCGACCTTAATTATATAGGTAGCATTACCATAGACGAAGATCTAATGGATGCCGCCAATATAATTAGGGGCGAAAAAGTGCAGATTGTGAACAACAACAACGGTGAACGATTGGAAACCTACGCCATTCCCGGCCCAAGAGGCTCCGGAGAGCTGACCCTTAACGGTGCTGCCGCCAGAAAAGTGGCCGTAGGAGACGTATTGATCCTGATCACCTACGCTTGGATGAATATTGAAGAGGCAAAAACATTTAATCCCGCATTGGTGTTCCCCAACGAGGAAACCAATCTACTCAAGTAAATTTTGGGAAAATCCCTAAAAAAATTCCTTAAGATATTTGTACCCATTGCTTTTGGGCTGTTTTTGATTTGGTACTCTTACAACTCCACCACTCCAGAAGAACGAAAACAGATTATCCATTATATTTCCAATGCCAGCCCATTTTGGGTAGGGGTTTCCGTGATTATTGGGATTTTGAGCCATATTTCGAGGGCGGTTCGCTGGAAATACCTCTTGAAACCCATGGGATACAGGCCCAAAACCGTCAACACCATATTTATTGTCCTTATATCCTATTTTGCCAACTTAGGGATTCCACGTTCTGGCGAAATACTTAGGGCAACCGCGCTTACCACTTACGAAAATGTCCCTTTTGAAAAAGGGTTCGGGACCATCGTCACCGAAAGGGTCATCGATCTTTTGATGCTTCTGATCATCATCATGATCACCTTGGTGCTTCAAACCGACTTTATCCTTGGTTTCTTGGAAGAAAAAGGAGTAAACATCATCGGTGCCATCGGAATATTGTTCGTAGGCATTGTAGGCCTGTTTTTGGGATCGTTCATTATCCGTAAATCCCAATCACCCTTGGCGATAAAGCTAAAAGGATTTTTAAACGGTCTAAAAGATGGCGTGCTCAGTGTTTTTAAAATGAAGAACAAATGGCCGTTCATCCTCCATACGCTCTTTATATGGATTGCCTATTTTGGCATGTTCTGGGTTATAAAACACACCGTTGAAGAAACCATTCCCCTATCCTTGGGGGAATTATTGGTTGCCTTTGTGGCAGGAGCCTTCGCCATGTCCACAACCAACGGTGGAATCGGTCTTTACCCTATTGCTGTGAGTGCTGCCTTGGGCATTTACGGAATAAGCTCGGTTTCTGGAGATGCATTTGGGTGGATCATGTGGATTGCACAAACCTTCATGGTCGTAGTTTTTGGCACAATATCATTCATTGTATTACCGTTATTGAATAGAAATCGGTAAGCCCTAACCGCATAAAACTTAACCAATGAAAAAATGTCTATTTCTACTGATAGGCTTCACGTGCTTGAACCTAGGTGCCCAAGTAAAAAAGGAGATTTTTGAATCCTTCAAACTACAAGAGCGAAGAGATGTATCCTATTATTTCCCAGAAGATTACACCGAAGGAAAAACATATCCGCTCATTGTGGTTTTGGATGCGGAATACCTATTCGACCTTGTTGTGGCCAACGTAAAATTCCAAAGTAGGTTCGACCGTATGCCCGAAGCAATCGTAGTAGGCGTTCATCAATTACAAAACGACCTAAGATGGGAAGATTGTGCATACGAAGATGTATCGGGCCTTCCGACCGAGAAAGGTAAAATGTTCTACGAATTTTTAGGCACGGAACTGATTCCCTATTTAGAGACCAGCTACAATATAGCACCCTTCAAAATGTTTGTGGGGTACGATATCACCGCTAATTTTGGTAATTATTATTTGTTCAAAGAAAGCTCTCTTTTCAATTCTTATATCAGCATATCCCCAGTATTGGCGGCTGAAATGGAAAGCAGGGTTCCTGCTCGTTTATCTGAACTGGACCAAGTGGTTTTTTACAATTTGATTGTGGAAAAGCAACCCTCCGACGATAGACAGCGTATCCTTCAAATGAACAACAGCATCAATTCCATAACCAAAGAATCACTGCATTACTTTTTTGATGAATATCAAAATGCCGACCACACTTCCATTGCCGCTTATGGCATAAGCAAAGCTTTTGATAATGTGTTCAGTATCTTCCGACCCATCACACCTGCAGAATACAAATCAGACATTCTTACTTCTGAAGAACCCGTTTTCAGCTATTTGGAGAACCGGTACCAAACCATTGAAGACCTGTTCGGTTTTAAAAAACCCGTGGAGCTCAACGATATTATGGCCATTTACGCTGCCTGTCTGAAAAAAGAAGACTATGAATCCCTGGAGCCATTGGCCGATCTTTGCAAAAAGGAATATCCCGATACCATGATGGGCTTTTATTTTGAAGCAGAGTACTATGAGTTTATAGGAGAGCCAAAAAAAGCCTTTAAAACGTTTGAAAAAGCCTTTCAATTGGAAGAAATCGACTTTTTGACCAAGGATTTGGCCCTCAAAAAAATTGATGCCCTCAAAGCGGACTTCGGGTATTAGAATTCCAGATAATTGGATTGATGGTTGGAGCTAGACTCGTGCCCCGGCTAGGAACAGAGTTTGATTTATAGCATACTTTGATAACCAAAATCCATTTGGAAAGATTACTCATTACAAACTAATAATGTGCCATTCTTTTTCACCCGAATGGTATATGGTCAAGGTTTTAAACCCTATGGCCGCATGCGCCGCCAAAGACCTCTTATTTTTTCCATCCACTTCGGTAATAAGGGTATCAAAACCTTTGGGTAATTTTTCTTTCATGGTTTGATACAGCTTTCGGAAAACACCTTTGCCCCGATGACTTTTGCCCACGCAGATTTGTCCCATCACCATATATTTTTTTAGGTTATCCTTGAACGCACCATCAATTTCTTTGAACATAGGTCGTAGCACTTCAATCTCATCAGCAAATTTGGGATGCATACATAGGGCATACCCCACAACTTGATTACCCTCCATAGCAATGATATGTCCGCACATATCGTTCATTGTTTTGAGAACCTCCAACGTATGTTCCACTGTGACGAAACCCTCTTTGCTCCTTTCTTCGGAACTCAAATTTTGAGATAAATTTTGCTGTTGAAGAACCAGAATCTGTTGTAGTTCTTCCAAGGTACTAGCTTGTTTGTAGCTGATCATTTATTCCACTTTAAGCCATTTTTTTTGTTGTTCCAGTATTTTTTTTGATGGTTTTCCACCTTTTTCTTCCATTAAACCAAAAGTATAATCTGGACTGGGGGTTAAAATTAGTTTGGTGATCTTTTCCTTTCCGTATCTCGTGAATTTTACCTGCAATGCTTCTCCTAAGCTGAATTGCTTCAGGTAATCGTCAAAAGATTGGTCTTCCGTAAAAGGTTTGTCATTGATATGTAGTATAACATCACCATTGTCCAAACCAGCTTCATAAGCAGGACTGCCCGTCTTTGTGTTTCTGAGAATCATATAGCCTGATTTATCAGCACTCATGGAAACATACGCCCCAAAATATGGTGAAGCTTCAGGTTGTTCCAAAACAACGCCCACAGATTCCATTAGCGATTTATAATCGGGCATATTGCTTTTGTAGATGTAATTGTTGAAGAAATCATCTCCAAATGCGTCTCCCGCATACTCGTTCAAGGCATCATGAAGATTTTGGATGGTATACGGAATTTCGGTTGCACCGTATTTGTTCCAAACCAGTTTCATAAAATCATCCAGATTCAGTCCTTTTTCCCTTAAAGAAAGATCCAGAGCCAAAGCTAGAACACTTCCGTAGGAATAATAGGAAATAAACATATTCTCGCGATTAACCGGGTCTACCGAGGTGGCAGCATCCACAAATGGAGCTTGGAAACTCATTTCAATAGGATTGAAGAACTGCCGTGCAGGAGAATTCCAAACATAGTTAAAGGTTCCCGCCAAACCTTCCACATATTCTTTGGGCGAAATAAGTGCTGCCCTACACAAAATCAAATTGGTGTAGTAACTGGTAAAGCCTTCGGCAAACCAAAGGGCACCGCTCATATTGGCCGCCTCAAAGTCAAAAGGCTCCAAACTTTTGGGGCGAATGCGCTCCACGTTCCAAGCATGGAAAAATTCGTGCGATACCGTACCAATATTCCGTTGCATTCCGCCATCGGCCAAACTCCGGGTACTCGTTAAAATAGTGGAATTTCGATGCTCCATTCCATCTCCCGAGGCATTGGGGATGTAACATGCAAGGAAGGTGTAGTTTCCATAATCAAAATTGGGCAGTTCACCATATACTTCTTTCTCCGCCAGCACTATTTTCTTCACTTTTTCAAAATATGTGTCAGCCTCTTCCTCGGTTCCATTGTGATGGAGTGCAAGGTTTATGGTTTTTCCATCAACCTCAAAAGACCTTAACATATAATTGCTTATTTCCGTTGGGCTATCCATAAAATAATAGAGGTTCGGGGCCGAATATGTGGTGCCCGAAACCAAAGGGAGTTGTGTGGCCACCTTCCAATTCAGATCTTCCCGAACATTAAAGGTCACCTCTATTTTGCGCTCGCTCAAATCGGGAGCGAACATAAATGTGGCAGGAATGTTCAAATGTGCATGTGTTTCATCCACTTGGGAATAGGTGCCCCCACCCCGGTTGGCAAACAAAATATATTTAATGTTGATGGTGCCGTCGTGCCCGCTTACTTCCCATGCATAGGGGTTGGGACGGTTTATGGTTAATACGTTTCCTTTACTGTCGGTAGCTTCAAAACCGTAGACGTTTTTCCCGAACTCGTGCAGTGCATATCGGCCAGGAGAAGTTCGGCTCATTCGAAACTCCACATTATCCGAGGTTAAATCGGGAAAAGTAGCTTGGATAACGGCTTCGTGATGGACGGCATTGTCAAAGGAAATTTTGTAAGTATTCATTTGGGCCGTCATCCACAGCCCGGTAAATAGTGCTAGAAAAGAAAGGGTAAATTTCATTTTTGGTAATGGTTTAAGAGCAACTAATATACTGTTTAATCAGCGTAAGTGCTACATTTGTGTTATCGAGAAATTTCCCAAAAAGCTGAAGGCTAAATTGCTAAGACGCATGGAAAACAATGCAATGTGAAGTTTTTTAAGCATGGTAGACTGATTGATTTTTCTTCCAACGACTATGTGGGAATGGCTGGAAATGAAGAGCTAGAGCAAAATACGTTGGATTTGCTCAAAAAATATATGAAAGCATGAAAACAGAATTTTACACTTTAGGCTCGTTTGAGTTTCCTGCCGATGCCGTGGTGATAAAAGGCAAGCTGGAGGCCGAGGGAATCGCTGTGTTTTTAAAAGATGAAAACACCATTAATTCCGACCCTTTGATCAGTGCTGCCCTTGGAGGAGTAAAACTTCAGGTGTATTCCAGTGATAAAGAACGGGCCAAGGATATTTTTGATGAAATTCGTAACTATGCTACGGACGATTTTGGCAATCCGGTGGTCTGCCCCAATTGCAAGGCAACCAAATCGGAAATTTATTACTCCCGGAGCACCGTCTTCTATAAACTGTTTCCTTTCTTTGAGCCCAGAAAGTACCAATGCATGAAATGCAATTTTATTACAAGGCCCCAAAAATAAAAGTATTTGTTGCAGGAATCTCAACGGAAGTCGGGAAACCGGTCGTTGATCCCACTAACTATGCCTTGAATACACCCATGGGTCCTGAGTCCCCATGCGGCTGCGTATATTGATGGAATTACTATTGACCTGGGTAAAATAATGGAACCCAAGACCAATAACCATTTGGTGATTGAAGGTGCAGGAGGTTTGCTCGTACCCTTGAAAGATACCGACACTATTTTTGACCTGATCCAACCCGATTACAAAGTAATTGTGGTGTCACGACATTATCTGGGGAGCATCAATCACACCTTGTTGACGATTGAAAAGTTACAGCAAAAGAATCTTGAGATCGGCATCATTTCAGTGGTGTTTAACACCCTACAACCGAGGAAGTCACCCTAAAAAAACAAAGGTTATCTTTTTGGGGAGAATCAACGAAGAGCCTTGCTTTGATAAGGTGGTAATTCTGGAATATGCGACCAAGTTTGAGCATGCTCTTCTTCATTTTTAATCAGTAGTGTCCGATAAAACTTTTTAAAAGCGGGATTTCCAAGAAGGATTTCCCGCTTATTCATATCTTTTTTTTACCACAAAACTCGATACATGAACAAAAGTAACAACTTTAGCGGGCAGCCTGTGATCAAACAACTATTAAGGTTGCTCCCTCCGGGCACGATTGCCCGGACAGTGAACCTGCAAACAGTGATAGGTACTATAAGCGGTTCAAGACCTACAATCATTTGGCAACGATGCTCTATGCGACCTTGGGCGGGGTAAGTTTCTTAAGGGAACTTTCCACTGTACTATTGGCCCGTGAAGGCAGGATTGGACATTTGAACCTAAAACATTTTCCAAAGCGCAGTACATTGTCCGATGCCAACAAGAACCGTAGCAGCGAGGTCTTCGCCAACATCCATTACTCGCTGTTCGACAGGTATCGTTCGTTTTTATCGGACAGCAGTCAATTGGAAGTGTTCATTAAAAGTAAGTGGCTTTTTATAACCGTTGATAGATAAGTCCACGACCAACAGTAGCGGTTAATTCATAATGCTTTTTTAGGTAAGCATCAATATAGGTATTGTATTCCACCAATTTTTTATCAAAAATTTTCTTGCCCTCCCTAGCTACCAAGACTTTGGGCCGGACAACGTCCATGATGTACTTTAATTCTTCAATACCGGTTTTTCTCGGGTTATCCATGTACGGAAATAACTCTTCACGGGTAATATTGCTCGGGTGCGTAGCGGCTTTGGTAGGCGGATTTACTCCCAGCACCCAATATCCAATATGGTATTCAGTAAAAAAAATGTTCTTTGTTTCAAGCTCATGTTCCAAAATATATCTCGGAACATCAATGCCCTCTCCATTGTAAAAAGACGCTTTTTGTACCTTATTTGAAATGATGTTGGCATATTCCAGATAAGATTCCATGGGGATTAAAATCAGTAAGGCAATAACCAAAGGCCGATACTTTTCCGTGATAAGGGGCAGTTTGGCCACAGCCATTGCCAAGGGAATCAGAACAAAAGGATACAACTGGATTAAATAATGTCCGTTCACTTTGCCGGCTTGGATATAAGAAAGGAGGATACCGACCACGACCACGATCAATAGTCGTATTTGTTTTGATTTTCGATCAATTAATTTAAAATAATAGCCTGACCCTAAAAGTATGGCTATAGTCCCAACATAAGGCAATGTTTTCCAAGGAGAATGAAATTTACCTTCAGAATAGGCCAAGGGAGCTTCGACAATGGATTTCCACCAAATATCAGATTCACCTTGAAGATAATAAGGAAGAAGCGTGAGAAGGACGGTGGTCAAAAACCCGATTCCCATAAAGATCAAGTATTTAATATTTGTCCAAATCTGCTTTTTGTGAAGACCCTCCCAAAAAAAATATAGACCCAAACATAGAACGGGATAGGCCATGTTCAGTTTGGTCATTACCGAAAGTCCCAACAAAAGCCCTGCAGTAAAAAACCATTTTCCCTCTTCTTTTAAAAAAAGAATAAACAGGGCGGCCACAAAAAAGAGCGTACAAATATGCTCGGACATTACACCTTGCAAACTACCGAACAGGCTTTGGAAAAAAACACAGAAAATGGCCGCCCAAAACGCAACTTTTTTGGAAGTGATCTTTGTTGCGATTCCATAGGTGAACAAAGCTGTTAGAGCAACCATGAACGAGCCAAAAAGCCGGATGGCAAAGAAGCTTTTTCCAAATAGTTTAATAATGGCGGCAAAATATAGGAAGGTAATCGGTGGTTTTAGGTCCCACAATTGGATGTACGGTAAATATCCGTTGACCCAAGATTGCCCCATAAGAATAAAAGTGCTCTCGTCTCGATCTATGTAATCCCTAAAAAAGAACGGAAAACGAATAAAAACCGATACTACTAACAAAATAAAAAGGACCCTTTTCCAATCAAGAATTTTTAAGCTAAAGGAGCGGAATTTTTTAAGCACGGTCGTATTAAGCTTTTTGGCCATTAATTATCATCTTCGCAATATAGATAAATTTGAATGTTTTTGAGAGATTCCGAAGCATTTGAAAAATTATCGGAAGGAGATAAAAATATCTTTGACCCAACATAGGACACGTTATAAAGAGAACATTTTTAATGATCTCTTTTTATTTTAGGCAGCCACTAACTGGAGATATGCTTGTTTTAATTTTTTCATTACAATTTCTAGTTCTTCTTCATTTAGATGCCCAAATCCAAAACGGATGGCGCAGGTATTTTTATTTTGATAGAGAATGGTTTTGGGCAAGAATAAATCCAACAGCTCTGCTTCTTCGGCTAATTTTACCAATGATATGGGTGTTCTAAATTGTAACCACATGGCAAGTCCTCCAGAAGGTATTTGCCAATCAAGGATGGTGTTGAAATGTTGATTTAATAAACCGCATAAAACTTCTCTGCGTTGTTTGTAAGTAACGATATTTTTTTTCTTGAGCCGGTATATTTCGCCTTCAGATATCAGCTCAGAAAGCATTTGTTCCTGTATTAAGTCTCCCTGTGTGTCCAATAATTGCAAATAATTTTTGGCTTCGGTAATTACCTGTTCTGGAGCCACGACAAAACCCGTATGAAAACTCGGAAATAAAGACTGGCCCAGTTTGCCCAAATAAATAACGTTTCCATCGGCATCTGCACTTGCCATGGGCAACATGGAGGATCCATCGAACTGAAAGTCATGGTCAAAATCGTCCTCGATTATGGCAAAACCACAGGTTTTGGCCAATTCCAGTAACAGCAACCTTCTTTTAGTGCTTAAAGTTATTGTTGTTGGATAGTCCCTGTTGGAGCATACATAGATGCAACGAATGTTCTCAGGTATAAAATGTTCATATATGTACCCAATATCCAAACCTTCGTCATCTACGGGCACAGTTTTTATTTTAGCCCCCGCTTGCTGAAATATCATATTGGCCACATAATTGCTCAGTTGTCCAACCAGCACCAAATCACCCGGATTAATTAGCACCTGTGAAACGATGTATAGGCTCATTTCCGTACTACGTGTATTCAATACATTGGATGGTTTAATATGGAAACCCCGAGTTACATTTAAGTAGTTGCAAAGTTGTGTGCTAAAAACGGAAGGGACTAAAGCACTTGTTTTGTTCCATTTGTTGATCAGAGGCTTTCGTTTCATTGCAGCGCTATACCACCTGGAAAATTGGTGCACCAGATGCAGTCTTAAATCAGGCTTACCATCATTTATGGAATATTTGGCAGTGGTCTCCTCTTTGGTAGATGCTAGATTAAAGGATTGTTGGAACAGGAACCCTGGAACTTTTGGATACTCGTATGCTTGATTGATGTGCTGCGTACTTGCCTTGATTTTTACATTGGAATCTTCGGGAACCACCACAAAAGTTCCTTTATTGGGAATAATGTTTACCCATCCTTGGGAGGCCAATTCATCATAAATGGCCACGGCAGTATTACGATGAACATTCAATAACTCACTTAAAACCCTTGTCCCGGGTAATTTGCTGCCTTTATCCAAATAGCCTCGTTGTATGGCATTCATTATTTGTTGGGCCACTTGCACATATACAGGCTGTACTACAGATTTATCTATAGATACCAACTGGACCAACAAATCAGAAACCGGACTATTCATTGTTTTAAAAGTGGACTAGTTTAATCGTCCGGAAAGTTAGGACTTTTGCAGCATTAATTTTAAGAACTTACGTTACAAGCTTAAATAATGAAGAAATCAATTTTATTTTCTGCGATTTTACTAGTGGGTGCTTTACAAGGACAAGCACAACAAGACGATGCTGTTAAGGTAGATTCGTTAAGCGAAGTTGTGGTAACCGCAAACCGGATCAACCTTCCATTTAAAGAAAATTCTAGAACTATAAACATAATCACCTCTAATGATATTAAAAATAGTGCAGCGGTTAATGTTACGGATTTATTGCAACAAGTTGCGGGCGTGGATATTAGAAGACGCGGTACAGGAGGTAGCCAAGCAGATTTGTACATAAGAGGAGGTGGTTTTGACCAAACCTTATTATTGATTGATGGCGTTAAAATGGACGATGCGCAAACGGGTCACCATACCATGAACGCCGCCTTACCATTAGAGGTTATAGAAAGAATAGAAATTATAAAGGGACCTGCGGCACGGGTTTTTGGACAAAATGCTTTTGCTGGAGCCATCAATATCATTACAAAAAAGAATTTGAATAGTTCCGTTTCCCTAAAAATAGAAGCGGGTTCTTTTGGACAATTAAATGGTAGCGTAACCGCTGGAGTGGATAAGGAAAACTCCTCTCATATAATACATGTGGGAAGGGTAACATCTGAAGGTTATAGAAATAACTCAGATTACGATAATGGCAATTACTTTTTAAAAAGCATTTTCAATAAAAATACACAGCCTATTGAAATGACAGCTACTTTCTTGGAGCGCAATTTTGGGGCTGAGAACTTTTACACCACCAATCCTACGTTTAACGAGTACGAAGAAACCCAAAACAGCCTTTTGGCGTTTTCTACCACCTTTAAGAAAAACAAGCTAAAAATACAGCCAAGAATCTATTGGAAACGTAATCAAGATTTATTTCTATTAAGAAGAAATGAACCAAGTTTTTTCAGAAACATGCATATATCTAACAAGATTGGCGTGGAAACCAATGCCTCTTATGTATCTAAATTGGGAATTACTGGTTTTGGGGTAGAACTTTCTAAAATATACCTAAGAAGCAACAACTTGGGTAACCGAAACCGTTTGATGTCCAACGTGTTTTTAGAACATCGTTTTAGCATTGCTGACAACAAGTTGGATGTTACTCCTGGCGTAGCATTAACCTATTTTTCAGATTTTAAGTTTCGTGCTTTTCCTGGATTGGATATAGGTTATGATCTCACCAATAATTTTAAGGTATATGGCAACATTGGTTACACCTATCGTATACCAACGTATACGGATTTGTTTTACAATGATCCTGTTACCAGTGGCAATGCAAATTTGGAACCAGAAGAAGCTTTTGCACAAGAATTGGGCTTAAAGTACACCACGCCTAAAGTTAATGCTGGCATCGCCGTATTTAATAGAGATGCAGACAATCTAATAGATTATGTGAGAAACAATGTTTCTGAGGATGTATTTGTGGCAACAAATATTACTGAAGTAAATACCAAAGGCTTGGAGATGGACGCTGCCTATAATTTTAGATTTAAAGATTATACCCAGACATTAAGTGTTGGCTATGCGTTTTTGGACGACAATATTTTAGATCAGAATGAAGAATTGTCGCGTTACTCTTTAAATACGCTAAAACACCAATACACCACACGCTTAAGTACGCAGTTGTTCAAAAACGTACATCAAAATATAATTTATAAATATGCAGAGCGTACAACGGGGCAAACGTATAATGTTTGGGACGCTTCATTGTCGATCAAAGTAAAGCAGACAGAGTTTACCATTACTGCAAGCAATATTTTTGATGCAGATTACATCGAGTCTGGATTTGTTCCAATGCCGCCTAGTAATTTGCTTTTCGGTCTGCGTTATAGTTTTAAATAGGCGCAACAATCCATGGGAGACCAAAAACCAAAATGGTCCAGACCTGGGCATAAAATTGAAAGGAACGAAGCGGCCAAGGAGAAAGGTAAATTGGTCTCATAGGGATAGGTGTTACGACCAATTCAAATCCTTTTATTAATTTAGTGGTTTCAAATTCCTTGAAATTTTGAAGCTGAACCTTGAACAGATACCTCGGGAGAAAACCCTTTCCAAGAAAGAGTTCATCCAAAAATATTTCAGGCCCCAAAAGCCTGTTGTAATTGAGTGCTTTATTGAGGATTGGCCGGCGTATTCCAAATGGAGCTTGGACTATGTAAAAGAGGTGGCAGGGGATAAGGAAGTTCCTTTGTATGATGATCGCCCAGTAAAACACGACGAAGGTTTTAACGAACCACACGCCAAAATGAAGCTGGCCGATTATGTGGACTTGTTGAAAAGCGGCCCCACGAAATACCGTATTTTTCTTTGGAACATATTAAGAGAAGTCCCAGAACTTCAGAAAGATTTTAAGTATCCAGATTTTGGGTTACGGCTCATGAAAGGATTGCCCATGCTTTTCTTTGGCGGGGAGGATTCGCACACCTTTATGCACTACGATATTGATTTGGCCAATATATTTCACTTTCATTTTGAGGGAAAGAAACAATGCATTCTTTTTTCCCAAGACGAGACAAAATTCCTGTACAAGATTCCACATTCTTTAATTACACGGGAGGATATCGATTTTGCTGACCCCGATCTTGATAAATGGCCCGCTTTACAATATGCCAAAGGACATATTGCACATTTGGAGCATGGAAATGTTTTGTATATACCCGAAGGGTATTGGCACCACATGAAATATATTACCCCTGGGTTTTCCATGAGTCTTAGGGCGATTGCACGAAAGCCCAAAAACCTTGGAAAAGCAGTTTACAACATTTTTGTGATGCGTCATTTTGATAACCTAATGCGTAGACTAAAAGGGCAACAATGGATTGACTGGAAGAACGAAAAGGCGGTGGAGCGAACACAAAAGCTTATGCTTCAAAGGTGATTGGATTATTTTATAAGCTCATTGGCTTTTTCATATACCAAATGGCCTTCCCAACCACGATATAGCAGATAATCGGCCAATTTTTTCTTTTTTTTCAATGGATTCTTTTCTTTGATTTGTTCCAAACGTTTTCTGGCGAGTTCATCAAAGATCTGTAGGTAATCCTCGTTATTTATTTCGGAAAGGGCACTTTTAATGTTATAAGCGGAAATATCCCTTAACTTTAGTTCTCGAATGATACGGTTTGCCCCCCACTTTTTAATACTGAACTTACCTCTGGCAAAGGCCTTGGCAAAACGCTCTTCGTTGAGGAAATTTTCCTGAATCAAATGACCCAATATTTGATCTATGGCTTCAGGAATCATGTTCATACCCTTCAACTTTTCCGTAACCTCTTTGTGGCAGCGTTCTTGGTAGGCACAGTAATGCTCCATTTTTTTTGTGGCTTCATCTATGGAGTAAAATTTTTGAGAAGAAAATCCTGAATGCATTTATGTTTATTTTTTTGATACCACAATAAACCTATCCGAAAAAGTGAGTATGGTTTTACCGTTTTCCGTTGTTGTTTCTGAATTGCCTTCTGATACAATATATTCTCCTTGAGGTAAAACGAGTTTAATTTTCCAGTCTGTTTTTGTTTGTTGTATTTTAATTTGATGGGATTCTTTGGATTTTGTGTGCCATATCGAAATCTCGTTGTCTCCTACTTTTACATTTTCCAATGAAGCAGTATCCCATTCTTTTGGCATTTGTGGTTCAATGATGATTGTTTTATTGTGTGCCAAGGGATTAATCCCAAAGAACTGGTTTACAATGGGTACTGCAAAGGCATATATGTTCCAAGCTTGGGTCATCATGCCATAGTCTGGGGAAACTTCGTAGATACTACCGGGTAGTGCGTAGCTAAAGGAACGGGACATTCTTTTTAAGTAATCGAGGGCTTGGTCGGGACGGCCGTAATTATTTTCTGCAACCGCTTGCACTCCCGTGGGCAATGTCATTACGGCACCGGTATAAGAAAACACCTTACTTCCCTTGAAGGAGCCAGAGTCATCAACAGCTGTCTCATCGCGATCAATTCCTGTGACGAACACTCCAAAAGGATTTGTAAATTGTTTTGCGTTGTCCAAAGCCACTATTGCTTTGGTAGAATCGGCTATACCCATTTCCATGGGAGTGTTTACTACCCAATTGTGGTAAAGAACAAAGGGTCTGGGCTCGTTCGACGGATTGCTCAAAATTTGTTTTTTTGTAGTTTCAAGTTCTTCAATTGCCCATGGTTTGTTGAGCGTATCTGCCCTGACCAAGGCATCTTCTATTAATTGCAGGGCCTGCTCGTCCGTTCCAATAAAATCTGCATAGGATTGAAAAGTTTCCGACCAAAATTCAGTGTTTATTTTCTCCTTTAGCTGATCCGCCAATTTCCGATACTCTCTGGCCAATTCAGTTTCGTTCAACTCTCTGGCCATAAGCGCGGCATCTGCAAAAGCTCTTTGCGTGTAAGCAGCAACATCAATCATTTCACTGTCGAGACCGTGTATTTCCATCATGCCAAAACCATCTGGAAATAGATTTTTATTGTCATCATTTTCCTCCAATAGCCATTTCAAGCCTTTTTTTATCGTTGGAAAATATTTTTCAAGAAATTCTTTATCACCGTTCCATTTATAGATTTCCCAAATCAATGATGCAAATTGAGGAGTTTCATTAATATTTCCTTTATTGAAAACAACACCGTTTGTGGACATTTCGTGAAGAATTCTTCCATTGCCATTGACCGCCATGGAAACACTGTCCAAAAGCCTGATTGTTTGCTCCACAATTTTATCTTGACCAATAGCCATATACCCTTTAAGTGCATACTCACTGTCCACTCCAAACCACCAAGGGTAGTCCGCAATCCCTGCGCCAATGCCGGTACCTGTCTCTGGCACGGTTCGCACCAACCAGTCGCAATTGTACTTCAGCCACTCAAAAGCTTGCTGTAACTGTTTGTCTGGAATGGTCAGTTTGGATTGTAGGGCCAATTGTTTGTACCGTACCTTTTTTTCTTCTGCCCTTGAGACATAGTTTGCCAAAATATCACGATATGTGTTAATGGCTTCTTCTTCCGATTGATAGGACCCAGCTACGGAAAAATTTAGAACTGTTTCCGATTCGGCAGGAATTGTAACCGCATAGGTAAGTGAGTTGGAGGCTCCATTGGGTTTAAGAATGTTGGAAAGGTTTTCAGCATCAACTGGTGTTCGGTCGGATCCAAAAACATTGTACCAAGGATTGATACTGTCTTTCACCACCCAATACGATTCTTCGAAAAAGCTGGAGTCTTTGGAGTCAATCATATTGGAGCGTTCTCCCAGCCATGTTGGCCTTAGGTTGGTGTGCCCCACAAAGTTGAGCTTTCCCTCAAAGTTTTCCTCTCCCAAGTTTTTTAGGATGAACTGTATAAAGATTCCCTGCGTCTCGTCGGGAACAAATTGAATCCGTTCAATGAGCAGTCCCTCATTTTCAAATGTATAGGTATGTTTATTGGCAAATGGATAGTTGGTAAAACTGGAGGCACTGTCCAAAGGAAGTGTACCCTGTTCGGTAGTCAGTTCCACTTCAAAGCCGTCCATCAGCTTTATGGGGTGGTTCCAGACACCTCCCATCTCGCCCTTAATGTGCCAGCCCAATGGCGGAAACCTACCATCTTGATGGCCCACCATGTACACCCTGTCTCCCGAGGTAACATAAGGAGACTTCAAGTAACTTTCTTTACCCGTTATGTTTGGGGAATCTATTAAAATACTGGTTAGTGGATGTTCGGTGGGGGTGGAACACGCCAAAATGAATAGACCTAGTATGGCGGAAAGTATTTTTCTCATGGTAGGGATGTTGAATATCAAAAATAGGGTTTTGTCGTTAACTGGTGAATACAAAAAAAGCGACCCCGTTTCTGGAGTCGCTTCTTATTATGGATGTATTGTTTTACCGTCTTTATCCTTAAAACGATATTCTAAGTACTTGTAAGCATCCCGTGGTTGGATTTTAATCCACTTTTTATAGGTTTTAAACCATTTGGAACGGATGGAAGGGAATCCTTTGGTAAGGTAAGCTGCAATAAACGGGTGTATATTCAATACAATTCCGTTGTTTTTGCGGTCTGGCTTAAGAATTCGCTCTAAATCTGACTGAATTTTGTCAATCAATACAATTGGAGCTTCAACTTCGGCTCCCGTCCCATTCGGGTTTTCCTCACTGGTTTTGATATTCATTTCCGGACGCACCCTTTGCCTTGTAATTTGTACAAGGCCGAATTTACTGGGTGGCAAAATCTTGTGTTTTGCCCTGTCGTCTTTCATTTCATCCCTAAGGTGATCAAACAATTTTCGTCTGTGGTCACCTTTGGTCATATCAATAAAATCCACCACAATGATCCCGCCCATATCGCGCAAACGCAATTGCCTTGCAATTTCGGTTGCGGCCAATAGGTTCACTTCAAGTGCGGTATCTTCTTGGTTTTTCGCCTTGTTGGAGCGGTTACCACTGTTTACATCTATTACGTGCAAAGCCTCGGTATGCTCTATAACAAGGTAAGCCCCGCGGCTCATGGAAGCTGTTCGGCCAAATGAGGTCTTGATTTGACGTTCTATCCCGAATTTTTCAAAAATCGGGGCCGAACCGGTGTACAACTTTACAATGGATTCTTTTTGAGGTGCAATTTCATGCAAATAATCCTTGATCTGGTTGTAGAGTGTTTCTTCATCAACGTGAATTCCGGTAAAGGAATCGTTGAAGACATCCCTAAGGATGGATGACGCCCTGTTCAGTTCCACCAAAACTTTGGATGGATGTGACGCCCGCTGCAATTTCTTGCACATGTTTGTCCATTTGGAAAACAAATTCTGTAGATCTTTGTCCAGTTCTGCAACCTTTTTGCCTTCTGCTACGGTACGTATGATTACTCCAAATCCCTTGGGCTTAATACTTTTTACAAGCCTTATAAGTCTGTCCTTTTCCTCTTTGCTCGCTATTTTTTGGGATACCGAGACTCTATCGGAAAAAGGCACCATGACCAAAAATCGCCCGGCTATGGAAAGCTCGGAGCTTATTCTTGGTCCCTTTGTTGATATGGGCTCTTTTACTATTTGTACCAGTAGTGACTGATTGGCTTTTAGCACATCGTTGATGCTGCCATTCTTGTCAATGTCTTTTTCAAATGGAAAATTTTTCAGGGAGTAATCTTTTAGTTTCCCTGTTCTAGCTTGTTTAATGAATTTTAACATGGAAGACAGTTGCGGGCCCAGGTCATGGTAGTGCAGGAACGCATCTTTTTCATAACCTACATTAACAAATGCTGCATTTAGGCCTGTAACGGGTTTTCTGATCTTGGCTAGGAAGATATCCCCTACGGAAAAGTTATTGTTGTCTTCTTCTTTGTGTAATTCTACTAATTTTCCATCCTTTAGTAAGGCAAAATCGACTGCATCGGGCGTAGATCTTACTATTAATTCTCTATTCACCTGAATCGATTTTTATTTATCCCACATGAATTTTGGGATAAATGATTAAACAATATATAGTATCGGTTATTTTTCGAACCGATTGAAATTCGTTTCTTGAATCTCTATGTCAAAGAACGTGATAGGGTAAAACGAAAAAGTAGTTGAAACAACTACTTTTTCTTGTGTCGGTTAGCTCTTCTGCGTTTCTTGCGCTTGTGCGTGGCTACCTTATGTCTTTTTCTTTTCTTTCCACTCGGCATATGGCTCTTGCTTTAGTGTTGTTAATTATATTATTTTACTTGTACGTTTGTCTTTACGCCTTCCACAAAAACTTTGGCCGGCTTAAATGCAGGAATATTGTGTGCAGGAATTTTAATGGTAGTGTTCTTAGAGATATTTCTACCTGTCTTTTCCGCTCTGGTCTTGATGATAAAACTACCAAAACCTCTTAAATAAACATTATCACCATTCTCCAAGGATGATTTTACCTCTTCCATAAAGGATTCTACTGTCGCTTGCACATCTCCTTTTTCAATACCTAGTTTTTCTGAGATCCTAGTTACAATATCTGCTTTCGTCATTACTTCTAATTAATTTTCTAATTTTTTTCGGCTTGCAAATATAAACATTAAAATTAATCTTTCCCTTTAACCCTTTAATTTTAAGTATATAAACTGATACATTTGAGCTTTATTACTTTATCGAATGACTTTTGCCCCAAAAATCCTGAATTGGTACCGTAAACACAAACGTGAGCTCCCCTGGAGAGAAACGCGGGAACCCTATAAAGTTTGGTTGTCGGAAATTATACTGCAACAGACCCGTGTGGCGCAGGGGATGCCCTATTATTATAGCTTTGTGGAGGCTTTCCCCACAGTTTATGACCTTGCGAACGCCCCTGAAGAGCAGGTGCTGAAACTTTGGCAAGGACTGGGTTATTACTCCCGCGCACGCAATTTGCACGCTACGGCCAAAATGGTCGTGGAAGATTTTAACGGGGAATTTCCAAAGACCTATAAAGAATTGAAATCTTTAAAGGGTGTTGGCGATTATACGGCCAGTGCCATCGTATCTTTCTGTTTTGATGTTGCGGAACCCGTAGTAGATGGAAATGTTTATCGTGTACTGTCCAGATATTTTGGGGTGGATATACCTATTAATGGTACGCAGGGCATCAAATATTTTAAGGAACTCGCCCGGGAGGTGATGGATGAAAGGAATATAAGAGATTATAATCAGGGGATAATGGAGTTTGGTGCCATACAATGTGCGCCCAAAAAACCCTACTGTTTATTGTGCCCACTTCAAGACAGTTGTGTGGCGCTAAAAGATGATAAAGTTGACCTTCTGCCAGTAAAACAGAACAAAACCAAGGTTAGAAATCGCTACTTTAATTATATGGTATTGTTGGATGAAGTCGAAAACACTATCTTGGAGCAACGAAAGGGAAAGGGTATTTGGCAGAATCTGTACCAGTTCCCATTGATAGAGTCGGATAAAAGGCTTCAGGCCGAAGCATTGGGGCCATTGATCAAGGAAAAAGGGGATATTCCAGCAATCAAATCGTTGTCATTATATAATAGTGAACCCATTGTGCACAAACTATCTCACCAACATTTGCACACACAATTTTGGATCCTAAGAACTTCTCATATATTAAAGGAAGGAACACCATGGAAACAAATTGGTGATTTTCCAGTACCAGTTTTGATAGCAGATTTCATCAAGACATTGAAAATTTAGTACTTTTGATTAATTAAAGAGATATGAGCGGAACATTGAACAAAGTAATGCTGATCGGGCATTTGGGAGACGAAGTGAAAATGCACTATTTTGAAGGCGGAAACTGTATCGGTAGATTCCCTTTGGCCACCAATGAGACCTATACCAATAGGCAAACCGGCGAAAGAGTGACCAATACAGATTGGCACAATATTGTTGTGCGCAACAAGGCCGCTGAAATTTGTGAAAAGTACCTTAGTAAGGGTGACAAGGTTTATGTGGAGGGCCGTTTAAAAAACAGGCAATGGCAAGGTGAGGACGGTAATACCCGATACACCACCGAAGTGCACGTACAGGATTTTACCTTTTTAACGACCAAAAAGGAAAGCATGGCCAATGCACAATCATCAGGTTCGTCCCCTAACTACCAAGAGCCATCCAAGGCTGAAAGCCCTGCTGCGCCTACCGATAATTCGGAGGAAGAGGATGACGACCTGCCATTCTAAATAAAACACTAAAAAAGCAATATTAAATTGGATCCCGAGCCCCATTGTTTGGCAATTTATCTTACCACATTTAGTGGAATATTCCCTTTAAAAATTGTTGTGCTGATACTGCTCTTGGCTGGCTCAGCTTTGATTTCGGCCGCAGAGGTAGCACTTTTTGGCCTGTCACAGACCGATGTCAACGAAATGCAGGAGAGCAATTCTTCCCGAAGCAAATTGATTGTGGAGTTATTGACCAAGCCCAAAAAGTTATTGGCCACCATCTTGATTACCAATAATGCCATTAATATCGGAATTGTATTGCTGTTCAGTTCCATAGGTGATACGATTTTTGAAGGAATTGATGGAACGTTGCGTTTTTTGTTGGAAGTAGTTGTGGCCACCTTTCTGATCTTGATGTTTGGGGAAATCCTTCCGAAAATCTATGCCAACCGTAATCGAGTGCAGTTTTCGCAATTTATAGCGGTTCCCCTAAAAGTATTGAGCTATATTTTTACGCCATTGAGCTCACCAATGCGCTACGTAACCTTGTTTATGGAAGATAAATTGGGAAAGAAAAAATCCAATTTGAGTATCAACCATCTTTCCCAAGCCTTGGAACTGGCCTCTGAAGGAGATACCACAAAGGAAGAGCAGAAAATATTGGAGGGTATTGTAACCTTCGGAAACACCGACACCAAGCAAGTAATGCGGCCAAGGATAGACATCTTCGCGGTCAACGAGAAAATGAAGTTTCCAGAAATACTAGAAGAAATCAAAAAGAACGGATATTCCCGAATTCCCGTATTTGCGGAAAATATGGACAATGTTATGGGCGTTCTTTATGTGAAGGATTTGCTGCCCTATATTGAGAGGAAGAGTTTTAACTGGATGTCGCTGATCCGCGAACCTTACTTTGTGCCGGAAAACAAGAAACTGGATGATTTGCTGTTGGAATTTCAGGACAAAAAAAATCATTTGGCCGTAGTGGTGGACGAGTATGGCGGTACATCTGGAATTGTTACTCTGGAAGATATTATTGAGGAAATCGTGGGGGATATCAGCGATGAATTTGATGATGAAGACCTGGTATTCTCCAAATTGGACGATTACAATTATGTGTTTGATGGCAAAACAGCCTTAAAGGATTTTTATCGTGTGGTAAAAATAGAAGAGGAAGATGAGTTTGAAAGCAAAAAGGGCGAATCTGAAACTATAGCAGGGTTTGTGCTTGAAATATCAGGTAGTTTTCCAAAAATAGGAGAAAAGGTTTTGTTCAAGGATTACAAGTTTATTGTGGAAAGTATGGACAAAAAAAGATTGAAACGTATAAAAGTAACATTGCCACATGAAGTATAACATTTTCTTTTTTATTGGTCTTGCCGTATTTTTTATTGGGTGTAAGGATGAGGTTTTGCCAAAACCCAAAGCTATGCTTCGGTTGGATTATCCGGTTGCTGAGTACGCAAAGTCCAGCCCTGATTGTGTGTATACTTTTGATAAAAACATCCTTTCTGAAATCAAGGAAAGTAAGGATTGTTCCATGGTTCTGGACTATCCAATGATGAACGGGTCAATCTACCTCACTTACAAACCGGTTCAAGGCAATTTGGACACCTTGCTTGTAGATGCACAGAAACTATCTTATGAGCACGTGGTAAAAGCCGATAACATTGCGGAACAACCATTTATTAATCAAGAAGATGGCGTGTACGGAATGTTCTACGAAGTAAGTGGCAATGCAGCATCGCAATCGCAATTTTATGTAACAGACAGTATCAACCATTTTGTAACAGGCTCTCTGTATTTTTACGCAAAACCCAACTACGATTCCATTCTTCCCGCAGCCATGTACCTACAGAACGATATCCGAAGGATTATGGAAAGTTTGCGGTGGAAAAAGTGATTTATTGCACTGAATCCTTAGCGAGTAGCGCTTCGGCCCTTGCAATACTGCCATTTATTTTTTCCTTGACCATTTTCACTTTTTCTTCTTCCTCATCCAACCATCGCTTTTTTTCTTCGGAAAGCTCCTTGCCGTTTAAGATCTCTTCGTGATTGAATCTATCACCAAAATCCTTCATCCAGTCCATCATGGTTTTATGTGCATCTCGAAGATCTTTCATAGCGATTTCGTATTGCTGCCCCGTTTTGGTGGAATCCACTTTAGGTTTTAGCTCCCCGACCAATTTACCTATGGTTCCCATTTTGGGCATTACCTCATCATGGATGGCCATCACTTTTTCCATTTGGGTTGTACTTTCGGCAGTTTTTTTTTCTTCTTTGCAGGAGGAACTCAAAAATAAAATGGCACAGCTTAGGATAAAAAAGGTTTTTTTCATGGATTTTTATTTATCTACAAAAATAAACAACTGTCAAACATCATTAGATAATAAAGGGCTAATATGTGTTAATTAATGATTATTCTCATATTCTTGCCATTGAGTAAGATTTATCTTTGCAACTTAAATAAAACTCGTTGCAAAGGATACAGTCCATATTTAGTCCCAAAAACCTTTTTGCTTGTCTTTTGATTGTTTTGATAATGATAAGCAATCTCCGTTTTTCATCAATGTACGTGTATTACTGTTTGGATAGGGATGGGTTTATAGAGGAACTTTGCGAAAACAAGGACAAACCGGAACTTAACTGCGATGGCAAATGTATGTTGGCCCAAATGCTCCGTGCCCAAGCGGAGGATGAAGAGCCCATGCCGGTAATCGGTTGGGAAGAAGTCAGGATCTTTTTTATGGAAATACCTAGCTACAACATACCAAATAGCATTGAGGCTAACCCTAACTCATTTTATTACTCAGAATCCTATTCATATCGTTTTAGCGATACCCTCATTAAACCGCCTATGGCTTAAGGTTTTACAATAAAAACGGCAAACACCCATTGCCGAACATGTATAATCTTAACATAAAGTCAAAATGAATAAAAGTGCGATGGCAAAACTTTGTGTTTTGCTTTTTGGGGCCAGTGTGTCCTATGCGCAAGTGTCAAATGCGCAAGATACCTTATCAAAAGCACCGGTACAATTGGATGAGGTACTGGTAGAGGGAAAACGAAAAACAGATCCGGTTTTGTCCTCATTTAAGAGCGAACCGGAAAAGAAAATTGTCCAATCCAAGAATGTGGCCGATTTATTTAAGGATATCAATGGCTTTAATCTGATTAAACGGGGTAACTATGCCATAGATCCGTCTTTTCGGGCTTCTCAATATGAGCAGCTCAATGTTCAATTTAATGGAGGAACCAAGGTGATGCACGCCTGTCCCAATAGGATGGACCCCATTACCACTCATGTGACCCCAGAAGAGATAGAGCGGGTAGAAGTGGTTAAAGGGCCATATACCTTTAGATACGGGCCCACCTTTGGTGGCATTGTGAATTTGGTGACCCAAGAGGTTGAAAAACAAGATAAAGGCTATCATGGCAAAGTAAACTTTGGAGGGGAGAACAACGGAAATGCCATTACCAGTTTTGCAAATATAAAGTATGTTGGTCAGCAGTTTGATGTGAACCTTAATTTCGGACTCCGTGATTTTGGCAACTATGAGGACGGAGATGGAAATGAGGTGCCATCGTCTTTTAAAAGTACCGATTATGGTGTTCAAGTAGGATACAATCCAACAAAAAACCAGAGGATTCAGCTAGGATTCCGGCAATCTTTTGGAAGGGATGTACTGCATGCCGGACTGCCCATGGATACTGAGGAAGATAACAGCAATGTATTTTCTGTCGACTATAAATTGGACAATGTGTCCGATCGGTTAAAAGCCTTGAGCGCCAAGATATATCGTTCCAAAGTGGACCACCTTATGACCAATGAACTAAGACCCACTTTTATGATGACAGAGGCGGTATCAGAAGTGGACGCCACAACCCTTGGTGGAAGAGTGGAACTGGAATGGCGACCAGCCACCAATTTTAAGCTCTACACAGGAATTGATGCATTTTCAGTTGGGAGAACGGGAACCAGGACCCGTTTGGTGAAAAGGAACATAATGACTGGGGAAACACTCCCCATGCCCATGGAATTTGTGGATGAGGTATGGCAAGATTCCCAAATTGATGATTACGGAGCGTTTGTAGAGGGTAAATATCCGTTATCCAAAAGGTTGTTGCTGAATGTAGGGGCGAGGTATGATATGGTTCTGTCCAAAACAGATGCACCAGCAGATGATTTTGTTGCCGAATATCCCGATTTGGATACAAGAACGGAGCATAATTTTAGTACAACAGCATCATTTAAATATATGGCCACATCCAATCTTTTATTGGAATTGGCTTATGGTAGAGGAGTGCGTTCCGCCAATATGATCGAACGCTTTATCAACCATTTTTCGGTCGGGCAAGATCCATACGAATATGTGGGCAACCCTTATTTGGACGCCGAGATAAACAATCAATTTGAGTTGGGCGTTAAAGCAAATACCAATTTTGAGGGATATGCTTTCAACCGATTGGACTATGGAGCCTCTGTCTATTATGCTATCTATGACAATTATATTGTTCCTGTGATAGACCCATCTTTGGATAAAAAATACATGCCCATGGCGGAACCTACCGAAGTAAAAAGATTCACCAATTTGAATGATGCTTACAAAACAGGGTTTGAAGTTTTTGGGGAATTGGCCTTTTTGGAAGATTTCACCTTTAAAACGGAATTGTCCTATGTCTATGCCAAGAATCAAGATTTGGATGAATCCCTTCCCTTGACACCACCTTTGGTGAGCCGCTTCAACTTAAGTTTTGAGAGAGAAATGATTTGGGCCAGGGCAACCTATACGCTTACATCGGAACAGTCCAATATTGCTAATTCCTTTGGAGAGCAAAGTACGGATGGTTATGGGGTTGTGGATTTGCGTTTTGGTGCAAAGCCCTTCGAACATTTGACCGTCGGTGTGGCATTATCCAATATTTTTGATGAGACCTACAACAATCACCTGAATTTCTCTTTTGTGAACCAAGCGGATTATGGTCGGGTACCCATCAATGATCCTGGAAGAAACTTATCTGCTTTTATACAGTACAGTTTTTAGCAAATTGATGAACATTAAAAAAGGCGCTCCAGAAAGAGCGCCTTTTATGTGATAAAGTCTTTTTTATTTAAAGTCTGATGCCTCGACTCCTTCGTTTACTTTGATTTCCTTTACATTAAATTCAAAGTTTTGAGGCCCCATGCTCTGCATCAGCTTGAATGGGAATTTGATGCCTGAAACTTCTTGGTAATCACTGTACCCCAATGTACTCGTCATTTGCTGGCCTTGTACTTCCTGAGTGTTGATTTCCTGAACTTTTAGACCGGTTTCCACATCGTAGAAAGCGGTTTTGCTGTCGTTTATTTTTAGCCTGTAGGCCTTTTTGTCGCCCACAGGCTCAACACCTTCCAAGGCAACATCGCCCGCAGCCAAGTAATTCAATTCAGGGAAAGCGGCAGATTCTTCTTTGATTTTTTCAATTTCCTTTGGGGAAAGGTCTTTTCGTTGGCCTTGCACCACCATGTAGCCACTATCGCCATCCAAAACCTGTTTTTGCATGGAGTTGCCCTGTACTTTTACATTTTGCATAAATTGGTCTTGGGACGTTTTCTTCATCTCAAGTTCCAATTTCATGCCCTGCATTTCTGCTTCCGCCAACATGGAATAAGAATCCACGCCTTCCAGTTTGGATTTTCCGCCAATGGCCTCAATATAGTTTTTCAATACAGTATTGGCATCCATCCCTTCGGGAACCGCGGCATTATAGTCAGGCTTTTCCGTTTTGTTGGCATATTTATCATAATAGAGAACAGGAATTGTTTTCCCTTTAAAGGTCACTTTTTCCAAGTTTTCCAAAACATCGCTTCCCTTTCCGGTAACAACTACGCGGGCATTGGTGGTGGAAAAGTGCTTTTTGGCTGCTTGGAGCACATCTTCTTTGGTAATGGCGTCCAATCGTTCCAGATAGGTTTCGTAAAAATTCTTTGGAAGATCCTCGGTCTCTATGTTCAGTGCATACTCGGCAACGGTTTCAGGTTTTTCGAGGGCCATCACAAAGCTTCCTGCATATTTGGCCTTTGCATTAGCCAGTTCTTCATCGGAGACAGGCTCGGAAGTTATTTTATCTATCTCTTTCAAGATTTCGACCACGGAGCTATCGGTAACGGCATTTCTAACTTGCGCATAGGCGTTAAAACGCATTGGACTAAATTTATTGGCCCTTAATCCGGAATAGGAACCGTAGGTGTACCCTTTGTCCTCTCTCAAATTTTTGAACAACCTTGCCTGTCCACCGCCACCTAATATTCTATTG
The DNA here is from genome assembly GCF_056857735.1 of Flagellimonas sp. L-11. Classification (NCBI taxonomy): domain Bacteria; kingdom Pseudomonadati; phylum Bacteroidota; class Flavobacteriia; order Flavobacteriales; family Flavobacteriaceae; genus Flagellimonas; species Flagellimonas sp. L-11. The sequence goes on along the minus strand of NZ_JBSXNR010000026.1, from coordinate 11,202 downwards.
GCCAAAAGGGCATCCAGATAGTCCTCGTCCTTCATTTTTAAGTGGGTGATGTTTTCCACCGCTACTTCGGACTGCACAGCGTTGGGCATATCCACAAAATTGATTTGGGTGTACTGCACATCTTTTGGGTCGGAATAGCTAAAAGAAGGCGGGGCTGCTTTGGACCAGGGAGTGAACGCCTTGGTCACCAATTCTTTCACGTTTTCAAATTCTACATCACCGATTACTACCAAATAAGCGTTGGCGGGAACAAAATAAGATCGGTAGAATTGCTCCACATCGAGTAGGGTTACATTGTTAACGGTCTCCTCGGTCATAAATTCACCAAAAGGGTGATTTTTTCCGTAGGCCAAGGCCAATTGAACCCTGTCCGCAATGGCGGAAACGTCTTTTTCTTGGGACTTGATTCCAGTAAGGACTTTCTCTTTCTCTTTCTCAAACTCTTCTTGAAGGAAATTTGGATTGAGTGCGGCATCGGCCATCAATTCCAAAATTCTTGGGAAATATTTGGACAAGGAACTTGCGAAGGCACTTTGATCACCAATGTAGATATTGGCACCTAAGAAATCCACTTCTTCATAAAATTCGTCTTTTGGGATGTTTTTGGACCCTTTGCCCAACATGCTTCCCGTAAGTGCGGATACCCCAGCTTTGTCACCCTCTAAAATAGGTGGGTTGTCAATGGAAAGCTGAATGCGAACCCTGGGTAATTTGTGGTTTTCCACTACCAGGACCTTCAAGCCATTTTTAAGCTCAAAACGGGCAGGTTCTTTTAAGTTGATCTTGGGAGCTGGCCCTGGTTCAGGTTGCGTACTCCTATCAATTTGTGCGTATGAGGCTGTCATGCATAAGGACAGCACAGCTAAAATTAAATATTTTTTCATCTTAATTAGCATCTTTTTGTTCTGGTAAATATTCCAATTCCAATCGTTGGTTTACCTTCAAATATTTTTTGGCCACTTCCATGATTTCTTCACGGGTAATGGAACGGTAAATATCAATCTCGGTGTTGATGAGGTTGGTGTCGTCCTTCAGCATATAATTTTCTGCCAATGAGTTGGCGATGCCCTCAACACTACTGTTGGCATTTACAAATTGGTTCTCGAACTTGTTCTGAAGTTTTTGGTAATCTTTTTCGGAAATCAACTCCATTTGAAGTTTTAGGATCTCTTCATCGATTTCTTTTTTGATGTCCTGAATGGAATTGTCCCCAACCGGAAGGCCCCCAACAATGTAGGAGCTGTAATCTTCGGCATCAATGGGCACGGAAAGTATTTGCAGCGCCATTTTTTTCTCGTCCACCAATTTTTTGTAGAGTTTGGAGCTTTCCCCATCGCTTAAATAAGTAGAAATCATGTTAATCACATAAGCATCCCGTTGTCCCTGCCCTGGTGTTCTATAAGCCAATAAAATTGCAGGGATTTGGATGTTGGGGTCGTAATACTTGGCAAACTTGGTTTTGGTGATAGGCTCTTCCTTTACGTTTGGCCTTTGAATTTCGGCGCCTCTTGGAATAGGGCCAAAATAATCTTCGATCATTTTTTTGGTCTTGGCAGCTTCAAAATCGCCAGCTACAACCAAAACCGCATTGTTGGGCACATAGTAGGTTTGGTTGAATTTTTTGAAATCATCCAAAGTGGCACTGGCCAAATGCTCAAAAGACCCTATAACCCCCCAGCGATATGGATGGTTGGCATATAGATTTTTCAGGATTTCATTAAAAAAGGCACCGTAGGGAGAGTTATCTACCCGAAGTCTCTTTTCCTCTTGTACCACTTCTTTTTGGGTGTCCACGCCAATTTGTCCAATTATAGGGTGCATCAATCGTTCCGATTCCAGCCAAAGGCCGACCTCCAAACTGTTGGAAGGAAAAACTTCATAATAATAGGTGCGATCCAAAAAGGTGTTGGCATTATGCCTTCCTCCATTGGAAGCAACGATTTGGTCCCACTCACCTCGTTCAATGTTTTTGGTGCCTTCGAACAATAAATGTTCAAAAAAGTGGGCAAAACCCGTTTTGTCGGGGTCCTCGTCCTTGGATCCCACATGGTACATAACCGATGTGGTAACCACAGGTGCACCGTTGTCCTGATGTAGGATAACGTGCAGGCCGTTGTCTAGATCATACTCTTCAAAAACCACTTCCTGTGCAGAAAGCAGGGTTACCGCAAAGAGCATTGTAAATGCAGAAAACAAATGTTTTTTCATGTTAATAGTTAGTATTTAAAAATTGATATTGCTAAGAGGTTGGTATCGATTCTCCGATCGATGTTACGCTAAATATAAAATTTTTTATGACGATCCTGTGAATTTATAAAAGTCTTTAGATTTAAAATGTGGGATAATTCACAAACATTCAGTAAATTAAACAATGAATCCAAAAATTGAAATATGAAAAATTTAACCCTTCCAATCCGTTTCGGAATAGTTACCAGTGCTGTACTGATCGCATATTTTTTGATTTTGGCTTTGATGGGAAAGCATACCAATGTTTTTTACAGCCTGTTTAATGGGGTGATTACTGGTTTTGGTATATATGAGACAATCAAGTATACCAAAATAAGGCAGGGCAAGAGTTTTAGTTATGGAAATGGATTTACCGCAGGCATTACAACCGGTTTTGTTGCCACGTTGTTGTTCACCATCTTTTTTGCCCTCTATGCAACGGAGCTGGACAGTGCTTTTCTTGATAAACTCTCCTCGGCATGGTCCAACGACTATAAGAATTTCCAAGGCATTGTTTTTTTTACAGTGGCCATAATGGGGTTTGCCACGACTTTGGTTTTGACCCTCTCGTTTATGCAACTCTTTAAAACCAGTAACAATTCAAAAAAAATTATGGGTTAAATCAGGGAAGATTACTTGTGGATTAAGGATTTAGCAGTATATTTGCACCCGCTAATTTTGATAAAGCGAAGTAATTTTAATCTAATTAACGCATTATGTACGCAATTGTAGAGATGGCAGGGCAGCAATTTAAAGTTGCAAAAGACCAAAAAGTGTACGTTCACCGTTTGCAGGAAGAAGAAGGTAATAAAGTTACTTTCGACAAAGTGCTTCTTTTGGAAGATGGTGGTAACGTAACCATTGGCGCCCCGGTCATAGAAGGTGCGGCTGTTGAGGCCAAAGTAGTAAAACACCTCAAAGGAGATAAGGTAATCGTCTTTAAAAAGAAAAGACGTAAAGGATACCAGAAGAAAAACGGTCACAGGCAATATTTGACCGAAATCGTGGTTGAAGGTATTGTAGCAAAAGGTGCCAAGAAAGCGGCTCCTGCTAAGGCTGAAGCAAAACCAGCTGCCGAACCAAAAAAGGCAGAGAAAAAAGCGGAAGCTCCAAAAAAGGAAGCTCCAAAGGCAACTGAGGATTTGAGTTCCAAAACTGTTGCTGAATTGAAGGAAATGGCAAAGGCCAAGGAAATTACCGGTTACTCTTCCATGAAGAAGGCCGAGTTGATAGAAGCGTTAAGCAAATAAAAGAAAAGAACTAAAATTTATATATCATGGCTCACAAGAAAGGTGTAGGTAGTTCAAAAAACGGTAGAGAATCAGAATCGAAACGCTTAGGTGTTAAGATTTTTGGTGGTCAGGCAGCCACTGCTGGTAACATTATTGTAAGACAACGTGGTACCAAGCACAACCCTGGTGAAAATGTATACGCAGGAAAAGACCATACCTTGCACGCCAAGGTAGATGGTGTTGTTAAGTTTGAAAAGAAAGTTGGAGGGAAATCTTACGTTTCCATCGAACCTTTTGAAGCGTAATAAGCAACAACGATATTTTGGAAAAGGCTCCGCATTTGGCGGGGCCTTTTTTATTTGCCATCATTTTTAAAGATTTCAAAAACTAATGGTGATTTTTTGGAGTGATGGGGAGTGGCCTTCTTTTCTTGTAGAATATTGAAATGAACCTCTATTTTTAGGGTTTGGGTAAATCTTGGACTTGTATTAGAAGCGTAATTTCCGTTTTCGGGCTGTAATTTCCCAAGTATCAACCTTTTTGCCATTCTCGATAACGGATACTTCATCATGAAGGTTAATAGTAGGGCAAATATGATACGGAATGCCATATAAAACATCTCCAACGTTATGTTTGTCCCAATCTTTTACTTTGATCACACCATGTTCTTCACTTTGTGAAAGCAATTCATAATTTTCTAGATTGAGAAATTTTACCCGTTTGTCAATGGGGTTTTCAGCCGCCACGGATTTATGGCCCAGATCTACTGTAATAATACCCTCGGTGGGTTTGGAAATAATCCTTGTGATCAAAAGTGCGGCATGTTTAAAGTTTTGCTCCTTTAATTTTTCACCATAGCCCCAATCCCAAAGCACACAAGTGCCCGGGCTGGTAATTCTACTTTTGTTAATTAAGTGGGATGTAAAGGAAGGTGTTCCGCCACAGATCATTTGGGAGTCTGGGTACTTTTCTTGAACCGCTTTAAAGTATGCGGTTACTTCTTCAAGTCCCTTTTCAATTTTTTGGTTCCTCTCCTCAAAATCGGTGTCGCGTAGATGACCATCGTACACATGGAACCCTTTAAAATGTAATGCATTACAAGTATTAAGAAAAGCCATTAGCTCATCGAGGCCATGACCAACTTCGATTCCGGAACGGTTCATCCCGTTGTTGATGTCAATATAAATATCGATGGTGAGTTCATGGTCCAAAGCCTCTTGGTTTAAAAGCTCGGCACTATCCATATTGTCCAAAATAGTGGAAAACCGGGTTTCAGAATGGTGTTTCATCAAACTAAGGAGGCGTTTTACTTTGGGCCCAACAAGTTGATGGGAAATCAAAACAGACTTAGCTCCAGCTTCAGCAGCTATTTCCGCTTCAGCAATGGTGGAAGCCTTAAAATTGGAGATTCCGGATGCCACCAATAGCTCCATTACCTTGGGCATTTTGTTGGTTTTGATATGTGGCATCAACCGTTCTGTTTTGCCATCTACCAATGTAATCATCTCATTAATGTTGTACTTAACGCGTTCCAAGTACAACGCTACTGACGGTGAATCCACTGCTTTTACATTTTGTATACTGTACCAGTTGTCCATTGTTTTGAATATAAATTGCCAAGGCAATGTAACCAATTAAATGATGCCAAAAAAAGTTCATGGATAACCCATTGTGACTTTTACATAAAGTTTTTTTGTAGCTTTAATAACATTAACTATAAATCTTATATCATGAAAAAAGCAATCATTTCATCATTATTGGCTTGTTCTGTTTTATTTACTAGCTGCTTAGGTTCTTTTAGTGCCTTCAACAATTTAAAAGATTGGAACCAAGGATTAACGGATAGCAAGTTTTTGGATAACCTCATATTTTGGGGATTGAACATAGTTCCCGTTTACGGCCTGTTTTTTCTTGGAGACACCCTTATTTTTAACGTAATCGAGTTTTGGTCGGGATCTAACCCCATTGCTATGAAAGATGGGGAATCCGAAACTCAAATGGTAGAGCACGATGGAAACAAATTTAAAATGGTGGCCACCAAAAACAGAATTCAAGTTACCGTGGTGGAGGGACCAAAAAAAGGAAAGAAAATTGATTTGGTGTATAAACCAGATGAAAAATCTTGGAATGCCGTTCGCCCAAATGGTGAGATTATTAAGCTATCCTCTTTTGAAGAAGGTTTCTATATTGTTTATATGCCAAACGGGGAAAAGGTTAAAATAGACCCTATGAGTACTAGGGAAGAAGGATTGGCCTTGCTTCAAGAAAACAAGACTTGTTACTACGACCAGACTGTTTTGGGAGACTAGACTTCAGTATTTGATAAAAAAACCCATGGTTTTGCCATGGGTTTTTGTTTTATAAAAGCTTTTTAAGATTAATAGCGATAATATTCAGGCTTAAAAGGTCCTTCTACTTTTACACCGATATAATCTGCCTGCTCTTGCTTGAGCTCAGTTAACTCAGCGCCCAAACGAGATAAGTGCAATTTAGCCACTTTTTCGTCCAAATGCTTCGGAAGCATATAAACTTCGTTGGCATATTTGTCGCTGTGGTTCCAAAGCTCTATTTGTGCCAAGGTTTGGTTGGTGAACGAGTTGCTCATTACAAAACTTGGGTGGCCCGTGGCACATCCAAGGTTTACCAATCTACCCTCGGCCAAGATAATTACATCTTTGCCATCAATGGTGTACTTGTCAACCTGTGGTTTTATTTCGTCTTTGGTATCGCCGTAGGTTCCATTTAACCAAGCCATATCAATTTCGTTGTCAAAATGGCCAATGTTGCAAACAATGGCTTTGTCCTTTAAGGCTCTAAAATGCTCTTCACGTATAATGTCCTTGTTGCCTGTTGTAGTGATTACAATATCGGCATTGGACACCACGGTTTCCAATTTTTTCACTTCAAAACCGTCCATGCAGGCTTGCAAAGCACAAATTGGGTCAATTTCGGTAACGGTAACAATGGCACCTGCCCCACGGAATGATGCAGCGGTTCCTTTTCCAACATCGCCATAACCGGCAACCAAAACACGTTTACCGGCCAACATGGTGTCCGTGGCCCTGCGGATAGCATCCACGGCACTCTCACGGCATCCATACTTATTGTCAAATTTGGACTTGGTCACAGAATCGTTCACGTTAATGGCTGGCATGGGAAGCGTTCCCTTTTTCATTCTTTCATACAAACGGTGTACTCCGGTTGTGGTCTCTTCGGAAAGTCCTTTTACTCCGGTTGCCAACTCGGGATATTGGTCAAGGACCATATTGGTAAGGTCCCCGCCATCGTCCAAGATCATGTTCAATGGTTTTCTTGCCTCACCAAAGAACAAGGTTTGTTCAATGCACCAGTCAAATTCCTCTTCGGTCATCCCTTTCCAAGCATAAACCGGGATTCCTGCAGCAGCTATTGCCGCAGCAGCGTGGTCTTGCGTAGAAAAGATATTGCAAGAACTCCAGGTTACCTCAGCTCCGAGGGCCACCAAGGTTTCGATCAAAACAGCGGTTTGAATGGTCATGTGAAGACAACCGGCAATCCTTGCACCCTTTAAAGGTTGTTGGCTCCCGTATTCTTCACGTAAGGCCATAAGCCCTGGCATTTCGGCCTCAGCAAGCTCAATTTCTTTCCTTCCCCAATCTGCAAGAGAGATATCCTTTACTTTGTAAGGTACATGCGGAATTGTCTTTGTGCTCATATTTTATATAAATTTACTTTTGTAGCTTCGCTTAAATAGTGCGACAAAGATACGAATTCACTTAACTTTAGTTCATGCCCATTTACAAAACAATAACAGTTTCGCCAACGACCAAAGTCTACATTTGGAAGGTTACCGAGCCAGAGGCTGAACTTACTAAGGGTGTGGAGCTTACAACGCATTGCCAAAACAGGATGGACGGCATGAAATCGGAGGCACACCGAAGGGCTTTTTTGAGTATTCGTCACCTTATGGCAAAGGCGGGATATGTAGATCATGACCTGTATTATGACGACTTTGGAAAACCGCATCTTAAGGATGGGAAATTTATCTCCATTACCCATTCGCACAACTTTACCGGAATAATTATCAGTGAAACCGATGAGGTCGGCATCGATATTGAGATGCAACGGGATAAAATCCTAAAGATCGCCCACAAATTTACGCCCATCCAAGAGTACAAAACCTTGGCCAATTCGGAAGCATTGATGCGAAAGCTCACCATTGTTTGGGGCGCCAAAGAGTCGCTTTACAAAATTTACGCACGGCAGGGACTTAGTTTTTTAAGACATATTAATGTGATTGATTTTTCTTTTGAGGACACCCGTACCGTGGCCGAGATATTGTACGAAGGGAAAAGATCGCATTACGAAATTGAATTTATAGAGTTTGAGGGTTTTACATGCGTTTATGCGCTTAAAATGATGGGGGGATGATGATTCCTTTTTGTAGTTTTGCTGAAACTATAACTGCCCATGAAAGTATCCGTTGAACTAACCTTATCACCACTTCAAGACAATTTTGAAGCTCCTGTCATTGATTTTATCAAAAAGTTGCGCGATTCGGGACTCACTGTTTTAGAAAACCCATTGAGTACACAGGTGTTTGGTGATTATGATAAGGTAATGGAGCTGCTCCATTCCGAAATCAAGGAAAGTTTTGAGAACTTGGATCATGTAGTACTTACCATGAAAATGGTAAAATCCGACCGAAGCGAGTATGAACCCCATTTTTGATTTTTTTCTCGGCCCCTACGGAGACCGAGAACTATCCCTGATCATTTTAGAGGCCACTGCTTTTTTCTTTGGAATTGCCAGCGTGGTCTATGCCAAAAGGGAAGATATTTTGGTGTATCCCACGGGATTGGTCGCTACCGTAATAACTACCTATATTTTTCTTGTGGATCGCCTGTATGGTGATATGATGATGAATTTTTATTACTCCATTATGAGCATTTACGGATGGTGGAATTGGGCCCGAAGAAGAGATGATAGACGGCTGGTGGTCAATATTTCGAGAACCAATTCCAAAGAAAAATGGACAGGGTTTGGTTTTTTCCTACTGACCATGTTGGTTACATATGGGGTATACAGGATGTTTGGTGCGGAAATAGAACCGACCAATTACGTGGATATATTCACTTCGGGGATTTTCTTTACTGCGATGTGGTATATGGCCAATAAAAAACTGGAAAACTGGACCCTTTGGATTTTGGGTGATTTAATAACTGTACCTTTGTACGCATATAGAGGATGGGGTATGTTCTCTTTACAGTACCTCATTTTTACTGTGTTGGCAATACAGGGATATCTAGCATGGAAGAAAAACTTGGGCAAGAGCCCTCAAACCTCATAAAAGTAGTCCTTTTTGGACCCGAGTCTACCGGAAAAACCACCTTGGCCCAACAATTGGCCGAGCACTACAATACGCAATGGGTGCCCGAATATGCACGGGAATATCTTCAAGAGAAATGGGACAGGGAGAAAAAAACATGCGAACCCCACGATTTGGTTCCCATTGCCTACGGCCAAATGCGTTTGGAAAATGAGTTGGCCAAAAAGGCAAATCAAGTCCTTATTTGTGACACGGATCTTTTGGAGACCAAGGTTTATTCGGAGGCTTATTACAATAGAACCTGCGACTCACTTTTGGAGGAGTACGCCCTAAAAAACACCTACGACCTATACTTTTTGACATATATAGATACACCATGGGAGGCGGATGATTTGAGGGACAAGCCAGATGAAAGAGAACGAATGTTTGCGTATTTCAAGGAAGCTTTGGAGAATAATAACAGGAAATTCGTTATTTTAAGGGGGGATAAAGCGTCAAGGCTATCCACAGCAGTAAATTATATAGATAAACTTCTCCAAAAACATGATTGAATTAAGTCCTAAAGACTTGGAACAATTGGATTCCAAAGGAATTTCCAAAGAAAAAGTAGCAAACCAAATACAAACATTTAAAGAGGGCATCCCCTTTGTTCAGCTATCGCAAGCCGCTGTGGTGGGTAATGGCATACTAAGGTTTTCCGAAAAAGAACAACTCGACCTGCTTCAGTATTTTGAGGACAACAGAAAAGAACTGGAACTATTAAAGTTTGTGCCCGCTTCGGGAGCGGCATCCCGAATGTTCAAGGCCATGTTCAATTTTTTGGACAGTTATGATCCATCAAAAGAAAAACTCTCCGAATACATAGAGCGAACTGATGACAAGGATGCAAAAAAGTTTACCGAGAACCTTTCGGATTTTCCTTTTTACGACCTCATAATGTCAAGAATAAAGGGCAAAGCATCCAACAAGGATGAAGAATCCTATCTTTTTGTAAAGGAGATGTTGGCCGAGGATGGGCTCAATTACGGTTTTTATCCAAAAGGGCTATTGCCTTTCCATGAATATGATACAGGGACGGCAACCCCGTTCGAGGAACATTTAAAAGAAGCTGCGCTTTATGCGAAAACAAAGGGCAGGGCCAATCTTCATTTTACCGTATCGGAACAGCACGATGAGATGTTCGCCAAGGAAGAAGCCTTGGTAGGGCCAAAAATTTCAAAGCTGACCGATACCATTTTTAAAGTGTCCTACTCCAACCAAAAACCTTCAACGGATACCATTGCGGTGGATATGGAGAACCAGCCATTCAAAAATAGCGATGGAACCATTCTGTTTCGTCCGGGAGGGCATGGGGCGCTCATCGAAAACCTTAATGATCAAAATGCCGACATTATCTTCATTAAAAATATTGATAACGTAGTCGTTGATAAAAACTTGGAGACCGTGGCCAACAGCAAAAAAATGTTGGCCGGTGTCCTAAAAAAAGTACAGGATAAGGCTTTTTCTTATGCCAAACTTTTGGAAAAAGACGATGTTTCCATTGAAAAATCGGATGAAATAAAAGCTTTTTTGGAAAGAGACCTCAATGTTCGTATGCCCAAAAATTACGATGATTTCAGCGTGGACGAACAAAAGAAGGTTTTAAAAGATAGGATAAACCGCCCCATCCGAGTTTGTGGCATGGTTAAAAACGAGGGAGAACCCGGTGGAGGCCCTTTTTGGATAAAAGATGGTCAAGGGAACATATCGCTTCAAATCATAGAGTCCGCCCAAATTGATATGGACAACAAAGAGCAAGCTGCAATAGTACAGAACGCAACACATTTTAATCCCGTCGATCTGGTCTGCGGTGTACGGAACCATAAAGGAGAAAAGTTCAACCTATTGGAATTTGTGGACACCAAGCAAGGTTTTATTACAGGAAAAACCAAAGAAGGCAAGGAATTGAAAGCCTTGGAACTTCCTGGTCTGTGGAACGGGGGCATGGCCTTTTGGAACACTATTTTTGTAGAGGTGCCATTGGTAACCTTTAACCCTGTTAAAACGGTAAACGACCTTTTAAAGCCAACACACCAAGCATAAAAACTTAAAAGACAACGAATTAATCCGCTTCCTAAATGGATAGCGGATTTTTTTGTGTTCTGGCGTGACCTATCATTAAAAGGTGTGTCTTAAAAGTACAATCGAAATTGTTTTCGATGACATGATTAAATTTTGATAATCCTTGTGGGTTGTCTCAACTAGGTTGGTTGGTTTGGGAAGAGGCCGTGCATTTTGTACGGCTTTCTTTTCATAGTGGTGCGCCGTGCATGACGTATTACTAGGCGGTGAAAGTCCGCTATGAGGGTTGATAGCTACCTATCATTAGCCAAGGGCAAGGGTGTCCACCGCGAGGTGGAATCTGAAGGAAGCCGGCGGCAAAGTTCCGGTCCGAGG